>NZ_JBMFQT010000010.1:0-130610 GCF_049968455.1 Hydrotalea sp.
GTCTGATCTTTCAAACAACAGTAACTTTGGTATTGACTTTGGTAACTATCCTGCAAACCAAAAAAACTTCAATATCGGAGTTAATGTAACATTCTAATTGTGATTTATAATCATTTAAAAATATGAATATGAAGAAGTTTCATTATAAATACATAATACCCACTACAATCTTATTGATTGTACTACTTGTGGCTTGTAAACAAAGTTTTTTGAATAAACCACCTATAGGAACATTAAACCAAAATATCTTGGCAAACCAGTCAGGTGTTCAAGGTCTTCTAATTGGGGCTTACTCTCTATTAGATGGTGAGGGTGGTAACAATACCGGTTGGGGATCTGCTGCCAGTAACTGGGTATATGGCAGCGTTTGCGCCGATGATGCTTATAAAGGATCAGACCCTTCTGACCAAGGTGATATTCTTTCATTAGAAACGTTTACTGCAACATCTACAAATAGCTATACTGCAAATAAATGGGCTGCTTGTTATGATGGTATTCAAAGAGCTAATGAAGTTTTAAGAGTATTAAAGATAGCAACTGGTATTTCATCTGCCGATGCAACTGAATTTACTGCAGAAGCAAGATTTTTGCGTGGGCATTATCATTTTGAATTGAAAAAAGTGTTTGGCAATGTTCCTTACATTGATGAAACTGTAACTGATACAACAAGTAGAAATACAGTAAATAACATTGATGGATCTGGTAATTATGTGAACATTTGGCCACAAATTGAAGCCGATTTTCAATATGCAATGCAAAATCTACCGGCAGTTCAACCACAAATAGGTAGAGCTAATAAATATGCAGCTGAAGCTTTTTTAGCCAAAGCATATATGTTTGAAGGTAAATATGCCCAAGCTAAACCTTTATATGATGATTTAATTCAAAATGGTGTTACTGCCGGCGGCACAAAATATGCCTTAGTAAAATACTATAGCAATTTTAATCCCGCTACCAGAAATAGTGCAGAATCTGTTTTTGCTGTACAAATGGCTGTAAACGATGGTTCAGGTACAAGTGCTGGTTCACCCAATGGCAATTACGGTGATATTTTAAATTTCCCTTATGGTGGTGGTCCTGGTGCTTGTTGCGGTTTCTTTAATCCTTCTCAAACATTAGCTAATGCCTATAAAACTGATCCAGTAACTGGTTTGCCATTATTGAATACTTACTTCAATGCACCTAATGTTAGCGATTCTACCAATTTATATACCGGAACCCTTGACCCACGGATTGACTGGGCAATGGGCAGACCAAGTATTCCTTACTTAGATTGGGGACCACATCCCGGTGCAGCATGGATTAGAAACGTATCTGCGGATGGTGTTTTTAGCCCTAAAAAGAATGTTTATGCACAAAGTCAAATTGGGGTTTATACAAGTACTGAAAATTATTGGGGTGCTACAGAGTTAGTAGCCAATAATGTTAATCTAATAAGGTTTTCAGATGTGTTGTTGCTTGCAGCAGAATGTGAAGCTCAATTAGGCAACTTAGGTACTGCACTTAATTATGTTAATCAGGTACGTGCACGTGCAGCGGATCCAACCGGATGGGTTTACAAAAATGCTAGTTATGATGCCACTAGTTCAACCTATTCTCCACAAACAACACCTGCTGATAATTATAAAGTTGGGTTATATCCTGCATTTGCTAATCAGGCAGCAGCTTTGCAAGCAATACAAATGGAGCGTTATTTAGAGCTTTCAATGGAAGGTCATCGCTTCTTTGACTTGGTTCGTTGGGGAATTGCTAAAAATGTAATCAACAATTATTTTAACACCGATAGAATTGCCAAAGCAACTTTATTGCCTGTTGGAGCTCAATTTGTAGCCGGGAAATCTGAATTGTTCCCAATTCCTCAAACTCAAATTGACATTTTAAATGCGGATGGTAAAATTCACTTAAAGCAAAATCCAGGTTACTAGTATTCAGAACACTAATCTTTAACCTTTCAATATGTAACCTATTGCTATAATAATGTTTATAGCAATAGGTTTTTTTATGCAGTTTTTAATAATACAAGAAAAGAGAAATGCATTCTTTGCCGTAAATTAACAGTCGCATATTTGGATTAGTTAACCAAAACTTTTTATGAGAAAACTTTTTTATTTATTTTCTATTATTACCCTTGTTGGCCAATATGCCTGCAACAAACCTCATACCTTGTTTGTACAAATGGATGCGAAACAAACAGGTATAGATTTTTCAAATACCATTGTTGAAAATGATTCCATTAATTCTGTTGATTTAGAAAATGTTTATAACGGTGGAGGCGTTGGTGTAGGTGATTTTAATAATGATGGTTTACCAGACTTATATTTTACCGGTAATTTGGTGTCGAATAAGCTTTACTTAAATAAAGGAAATTTTTCTTTCAAAGATATTACCAATGAAGCAGGTGTAACAGGAAATGAAAGATGGTGTAGAGGTGTTGCAGTAGTAGATATTAATAATGATGGTTGGTTGGATATTTACGTATGTGCAACTTTAACGAAAGATCCTGAAAAAAGGCGTAACCTTTTATATATTAATCAAGGAGCGGATAAAAACGGTGTGCCGCATTTTAAGGAAATGGCAAAGGAATATGGGTTAGACGATACAGCTCATTCCACACAAGCTGCTTTTTTTGATTATGACAATGATGGAGATTTAGATGTTTATATCGTGAACAATGAAATTAATAAAGATAAATATCCTGATGGATTTCATGTTATTCTAAAAAATGGTGAAAACCCAAGTACTGGTCAACTATTTAGAAACGATTGGAATGATAGTTTGCACCATCCGGTTTTTACTGATGTTTCTAAACAAGCAGGTATTCAAACAGAGGGCTATGGCCACTCAGTTGCAATTGCCGATTTTAATAATGATGGATGGAAAGATATTTATGTAAGTAATGATTTCGTTACTAACGATTTGTTGTGGATTAATAATCATGATGGAACTTTCACTAATCAGCTTTCGCACTATTTTAAACACACTGCCGCTAATGCAATGGGTTGCGATGTAGCTGATATGAACAACGATGGATTGCCTGATGTGATTACGCTTGATATGAATCCTAACGATAATTACAGAAAAAAAATGATGATGAACGCTAATAATTATCAGCGTTACCAGAATAGTGATCGTTATGGCTACAATTATCAGTATGTTAGAAATGTATTACAATTGAATCAAGGTTATCGTGTTACAGGAAATGATTCAATAGGCGATCCTATTTTTGGTGATGTGGCCTATTATGCAGGTATGGCTGAAACTGATTGGAGTTGGACCCCTTTATTGGCCGATTTTGACAATGATGGCAGACGTGATATCATTATTACCAATGGTTTCCCAAAAGATGTTACCGACCATGATTTTATTGCTTATAGAACAGAAGCCTTTTTATTGGCTTCAAAAAAAGACTTATTAGCGCAAATTCCTGTAGTGAAAATTCACAACTATGCCTTCAAAAATATTGGGGAAACTAAATTTGAAAATGTAACAGATAAATGGGGCTTTCAAATGCCTACCTTTTCAAATGGGGCAGTTTATGTTGATTTAGATAATGATGGTGATTTAGATGTTGTTATTAACAACATCAATCAAAAAGCATTAGTTTATAAAAACACAACTCGCGAAACTGATAGTGTGAACACTCATTTTTTGGATGTTGTTTTTAAAGGAGATAAAAACAATGTAAACGGAATTGGAGCATCAGCTACAATTTATTACAGCAATGGCGAACAACAGCTTTGGGAAAATGCACCATATCGCGGTTATTTATCTTCTGTTCAAACCAGAGCCCATTTTGGGTTGGGAAATCTAAATACCATCGATTCCTTAAAAATTATTTGGCCCAATCATTTACAGCAAACCATTCTTAAACCCACCATTAATCAGCAATTGATTGTTTATCAAAAAAATGCTACAATGCCTGTAATGTTTGGACATCCATTTATTGCTCAAAATGCTTTCTTTAAGAATATCACAGATGCGGTTCATTTAAATTATCAGCACCAGGAGCATGATTTTATTGATTTCAATATTCAAAAGCTTTTACCACACAAGTATTCTGAATATGGTCCTGCACTAGCTGTTGGAGATATTGATGGCAATGGATTGGATGATATAATTGTTGGTGGTGCATATAAATATAGTGAAGCCATATTGTTACAACAAAGAAATGGACAGTTTATTCAAAAGAACTTATTAAATGATGCTGCGGCAGCAAATAAAGTTGCTGAAGATATGGGCTTGTTATTGTTTGACGCAGATGGGGATGGAGATTTGGATTTATACATTGCCAGTGGTGGATATGAAAATGCACCCAATACCTCTGCCTATCAAGATAGATTATACATGAATGATGGCAAAGGTAATTTTACATCAGATAGTTTAGCATTGCCTCAAAACTTTATCAGCAAATCTTGTGTTCGGGCATTTGATTATGATGGCGATGGTAAATTAGATTTATTCATTGCGGGCCGTGTTGATCCTTGGCATTATCCAAAGCCAGTAAGCAGCATCATACTACACAATGAAAGTAGCAATGGTAAAGTTTATTTTAGAGATGTAACAAAAACAGTTGCACCAGACTTGAGTAATATTGGTATGGTAAGTGATGCCATCATTACTGATTATAATAACGATGGCAAACCTGATATTGTGTTAGCCGGTGAATGGATGCCCATTACTTTTTTGGAAAATAAAAATGGTACGTTTAAAAATGTTACAACACAAACCGGGGTACAAAACAATTTGGGCTGGTGGAATAGTATTGTTCCCGGCGACTTTAATAATGATGGTTATACTGATTACATTGTTTCCAATTTGGGATTAAATTCCTATTATAAAGCCACACAACAATATCCTATGCATGTTACTGCGGGCGACTTTGATAATAATGGTACTTACGATGCCTTTGTTTCATTGTATTTACCGGATAGTACAGGCAAAATGTTAGAATATCCGGCTTTAACTCGCGATGATGCCATTAAGCAAATGATTATTATGAAAATGCGATTTAAAAACTATAAATCGTATGCTACTGCAACTATGGATCAAATTTTAACCCCTGAAGAGCGTAAAACCGCTTTACGATTAACAGCTAATTATATGCAATCTGTTGTGTTAATGAGTAATGGCAAAGGTGGTTTTAATTGTGTTCCTTTACCTATGCAGGCTCAACTATCTGCGCTAAATGGAATGTTAGTTGATGATTTTGATGGTGATGGTAACTTAGATGTATTTGTTAATACAAACGATTACGGAACAGAAGTAGGAACGGGGCGTTATGATGCATTAAACGGCTTGTTTTTAAAAGGTAATGGCAATGGCAGCTTCAATGTAAGTAGTATGTTACAAAGTGGAATATTTATACCCGGCAATGGAAAAGCGTTGGTAAAACTTAGGAATGCTGAGAATAAGTATTTAGTGGCTGCCTCTCAAAACAGAGGACCATTGTTATTGTTTGCTGCCAATCATACATTTCAAAATATACCCTTATTACCCAATGATGCCTATGCTATGGTTTATTTTAAAAATGGTCATAAGCAAAAAATTGAATGTAATTATGGAGCCTCATTTTTGTCGCAATCAGGACGTTTTATTAGTATAAGTGGCTTGGTTCAATCGGTAGATGTTTATCAAAATAATGGTGGTCACCGAACTGTAACACTTAAATAGTGAAGGTATTAATTTCATTCAATGCAAAAAGTAAGAATTAAAACTGGTTTATTTATTATTGTAACTTTTTGTTGGGGGTGTTTTAGTTGTAAACAAACTCCCCAAAAAAATGCTTACGTAAATAATTTGGGCATACCACCTGCCGAAATGGCTATACTAGATAGAATTAATTATACACAAATAAAATGGATGGATTCAGTTAAAGCTATTGGAAATGTATTTTACGGTGATACGGTTTTACTGAATTACGTTTTTAAAAATATGGGAGAAACACCATTGTTTATCGTTGAAGTTAAGCCTTCTTGCGGTTGCACGGTAGCCAGTTATCCCAAGCAGGCAATTATGCCCGGTGAAACCGGAATTTTACAGGCTAAATATACTTCAGAAGGCTTTCCTGGAAATTTTCGTAAATTCATTACCGTTAAATCGAACACAAAAAATGGTGTTTATCATAATTTGCAATTCTTTGGTATTTTAAGTAAAGACAGTTTACCACACCAAAATAAAACATATTCAAAATGATTTTTATGAAAAAAATCAAACAGTTAATTATTGGTTGTTTTGTTTTTTTTATGGTTGCCTGCAATACCATTAAAAATCAAACTCCTGAACAGGTACAACAAAATTTAACCACTGCCATGCAAAATTTTTTACAAAAAACGCAGCAGCGCGATAGTGATAAAGTAATTTTTACTGTAAAAAGTGTAGCCTATTATGAAGAGGCGCAATATTATATATGCGATTTTAAAGTGCATATGCAAAATAATCCTAAAATAATGTCTAATATGCCTAAAATAGATACCGTCGGCACTATGCATTGCCGGATTACCAAAGATTTTCAAAATGTAACAAGGGTATATTAACATTTGGCCATTACCATCATATTAGTATATTTAGCACCCTTTTTGTATGAATATGATGGAATGGCTTTTTTGGATAGCTTTTTTATTGTTGTTGTATACTTATGTATTGTATCCAATCATACTTTTATGTATTGTAAAGTTGTTTGGAAAAAAATCGCTCAAGCATAATTCGTTTCTATCTTCCAACTACCCTTCTGTTGCTTTAATAATACCGGCATACAATGAAGCTAATTGTATTCGTGAAAAAATTGAGAATTCTTTAAGCTTATTATATCCATCTCCATTATCTATTATTGTGGTAACAGACGGTTCATCAGATGGAACTGAAAGCATTGTTGCTTCCTACAATCAGGTTTTATTATTACATCAACCCACACGTTTAGGTAAAATTGAAGCAATGAAGGCAGCATTGAATAAAGCTAAAGCTGAAATATTAGTGTTTACCGATGCTAATTCGCTTTTAAATGCCAACTGTTTACAACAATTAATTCCACACTTCTCAAATTCAAGTATTGCTGCAGTTTCCGGCGAAAAGAAAATTATTTTAACGAACATTGAAGATGCAATGTTAGGCGAGGGTATTTATTGGAAATATGAATCCTTCATTAAAAAAATGGAAGCCAGGTTTAATACCGTAATTGGCATGCCGGGTGAATTGTTTGCTATTCGTTCAGATTTATTTCCGCTATTGCAACAAAATACCATTACTGAAGATTTTGCTATTGCTATGCAATTAATTGAGAATGGTTTTATTATTGCTTATGAACCGAATGCTGTAGCTGCTGAAAAACCGTCTGCTTCTATTATGGATGAGTTTAAACGGAAAAAGAGAATTGCTGCAGGTAGTATTCAAACTTTACTACGTACCCTACATTTGTGTAACCCTTTTAAATATCCGGCCATTGCATTTCAATACATTAGTCATAAAGTATTGCGTTGGTTACTCATTCCTTTATTACTGCCGATTTTATTAATTACAGCTATTTATTTATGGCAAATTGCTCATTTCGCTTTCTTTAAATGGATATCCATCCTTCAAATTATTTTTTACGTTTTAGCGCTCATAGGTTGGATTGCCGAGTTGAAACATGTTGCTTTAAAATGGCTTTACATTCCCTTTTATTACTGTTTTATGAATATTGCCATGTTGGCCGGAATGATGAATTATTTATTGGGACGTCAACCGGCTTTGTGGGAAAAAGCCATTCGTAAATAAGCATTTATAGTAAGTTTATTGGGTTTTATGGTATTTACCTATGATTTGGAGTTTATATTCTTTAAAGCACACTAGTAAGACCAAAAAAAGGTACACTTAACTGTTTCAATATTCTGTAAATCATTATTTGCTTTATCGGCAAGAACAACATTTCTTCTTTAATCATGGCTTTTTTGTTTTAGATGTTGGCAGAATAGTAAATTGTTTAAATAGCAATCCTATAAATAAAAAAAACGAAACAGTATCTGTTTCGTTTAGTGGGAGTTGACGGGTTCGAACCGCCGACCCTCTGCTTGTAAGGCAGATGCTCTAAACCAGCTGAGCTAAACTCCCTTCTTTTTTCGTTGTTTGGGAGTGCAAAAATAGGTGCTGAAAAATAACTACCAAAAAAAATTTTTTAATTTAATTGTAAAGCAGGCAAACGGTATTGTGTACTATCATATAAAATCAAGTTTTCAATACTGTATTCCCAAAACTTATTTAAAGGCATTTTATGAATATACTTTATTACTTCTTCCTTATTATCTGCATTCATAGTAATCCAAACGGTTTGAGTTTCCATACTCACAGCATAGCTTTCAATAATACCTTTATTTATTAAATAATTTATGTATGAGCGGTGTGCCGTTAATAAAGTTAAAATCTCATCATCTAAAGTAAAGTGCACAATTATTTGAAATTTATTCATAACGCAATTTTTTCATTTTCACAATTAAATTCAATACTCAAACTACAACAATATTCATGCTTTTTTTGTTTTTTATGGCAATTTGTCAATAGTAGAATGCCAATGATGGCAGAACCATTAAATTGCATTATTATTTTGATGCTTAGTAACATTTATTTACAAAAGGTTTTTACTAATAATTCTTTAAAATGAAGACGATAGGACTACTCATTGTTTCAAACATTTTTATGACGTTTGCTTGGTACTGGCATTTAAAAGCAACGGGCGTGCCTTTATGGAAGACAATTTTAATTAGCTGGTCAATTGCATTTTTTGAATATTGTTTAACAGTGCCTGCTAACCGAATTGGTTTTTTAGAAGGGTGGAATGGCTTTCAATTAAAAATTATTCAAGAAGTAATAACGCTAATAATTTTTTCTTTTTTTGCAGTGTTATATTTAAAGGAACCATTGCGTTGGAACTATGTGGTGAGTTTTGGGTTAGTATTGGGTGCTGTTTATTTTGCTTTCAAAAAATAAATTTTAACATTCATAGTTCCCCCTCTTAAAGATTTAATTGAGCAATACGGCCTTTATTCCCGGCTAAAAAAATGTTATTGTTTGGGGAAACACTAATGGTATGAAAAGATGCTGAACTAATTTTTACCCAATGCATACCATTGTCGTAACTTATATCAACACCTGAAGTACCACAACAAACCCATGTATTATTTTTTACATGTTTTACACAAGAACGGTAACCACTAGGTAATTGTTTGGGAACTATTAATTGAATGTTAGGCTTTGTTTGAATAACTACTGCATTACCTTTTGCAATAGTATCATGCATAAAATCCCCACCAACTACTATGCAAGTATGCTTAAAGCAATCAATTGAATTAGCACCCTCGGTTGCGTTCCCTTTTAGCAATGGTAATGGATAAGCTTTTTGAGGAGTATATAAAGCAGATGCCATACCTCCGGTTACCATCCAAGGTTCAAACTGATTATTCAATACAAAAAGGTTGCTGTTACTTGCTGCAAAAAAGGCTTCCCCTTTCAATAATACGGGGATATGGTCAGTTTTTATTTGCCAGTTGTTTCCACCATCGTTGGTAAAAGCTAAAAAGGGTTGATAATTATCAATGGGATCTCCAACTACCCACCCTTGCTTAGCATTGGTAAAAAATAAAGCATCTAAAAACATTCCGGGCGTATTATTCTGCCATACAATTTTCCATTCTTTTCCTCCATTATTAGTTTTTAAAATAACAGCAGGCTCACCAACTGCTGCAATTATAGCTTCATTTGCATTAATGGCATATATAGATCTAAAGTCACGATTGGCAAAATCTTTTACTGTTATCCATGCCCAATGCCGGCCACCGTCTATTGTTTTGGCAATTTGGCCATTGTTACCTGCAGCCCAAACAACATTTTTTCCAACACAGCTTAATGCCCTAATGGATGTGTTTTTATTGCTTTCAGCTATTATTTTAATTTGTTGTCCGGTAGCAATATGTAGATAAAATAAAAAACAAGTGAACAAAATCAATTTTGATAAATGCATTTTTCATTCATTTTTGCAAACGGAAATTACTTTAAAATTTTGAGTATATGTTGCCTTATTGGATGAGTAGAACGAATTTGTTATTACAAGAAGAAGCAATTAATACGTTGCAAGCAAAAAAAATATTATTATTGGGTTTAGGTGGCGTAGGTGGAATATGTGCGGAAATGTTGGTAAGAGCAGGAATTGGTAATATAACAATTGTTGATAATGATAAAGTAGATGCCAGTAATATTAACCGGCAATTAATTGCTTTGCATTCTACCATACAACAGCCTAAAGCTGAATTATGGCATAAACGGTTATTAGATATTAATCCCAATTTACAAGTTGAATATTTACAATTGTTTGCCGATAAGCAATGGATACGAACTTACATTGAACCTGAAAAATTTGATTATGTAATTGATTGTATTGATACCCTAACTCCAAAAGTATTTCTTCTGCAACATTGCGTTGAAAACAAAATTAACGTTGTTAGTTCCATGGGAGCAGGTGGAAAAATTAATCCTTTACTGGTACAAGCATGCGATATTTCAGAAACCTATGAATGCAACTTAGCCAAGTATGTTCGAAAAAAATTAAGAAAAGTACACATTCGTAAAGGTATTAAAGTAGTTTTTAGTCCCGAAGAAACTATGCCGGGTAGTATAATGGTAACAGAAAATGCAAAGCCCAAAAAATCAATAATAGGAACTATTAGTTATATGCCGGCTATTTTTGGTTGTACCATTGCAAGTGTAGTAATTACCGATTTGTTAGGGCTAAAAATCCAGGATTAGTAGAGTAAATAGGGGTGTATTGCTTGCTGCCAAGCTTTTTCAACATTTAATAAGGTGCATATTTCAGTTATGAAGTTGCTTAATGTCAAATCAAATAAACTATCCGCATTTTTAATGCCTAGCAGTTTGTCCAAATGCTCAACTCCTGATGGATTTACATTGGTAACATAATTTTCCCATGCAAAATGTGTCGGATGTAAATCTTTAATAATTTTTATAAGTAATAATCCTATGAATACAGATTGGTATTTTTCTTTATCTATTATTTCCAACTGCACGCCATAGCATTGTTGGTTAGCAAATTTTCCTTGAGTTGGTATAAAGTCAATATTGTTGGTACGTACATAATTAGGTGATAATTGTTTAAATGTATTAGCAGTTGCTTTAGCATCCATCCAAGGTGCACCGGCAATTGTAAAGGCATAAGGTGTGCCGCGTCCTTCTGAAATATTAGTGGCTTCTAACAATGCCAAGCCACCATAACATAGTGCTGATTCAAAGGTTTGAATGGCCGGGGAAGTCGGAATAAAGGGCAATCCCCAATCAGTTTGAAAACTATTTCTTTGATAATTTACAATTTTAATTACTGACAAAGGGGCATTTAAGTTCAGCTTTTGGTTAAAATAATTTGCCAATTCACCTAAAGTGCAACTATGTCTAATAGGTATTGGCCATCGTCCAATAAAAGAGGCGCAACCACTATCTAGCATAGGGCCTTCCGACAAACTGATATTGCCTGAAATAGGATTGGGTCGGTCGGCAACAATCAGGGGAATTTGATAGGTTGCACTCGCTTCCAAAACATAACTTAAAGTCCATAAATATGTATAAAATCTGACCCCAACATCCGGGATGTCAAATAATAAATAGTCAATTTCCTTTAAATCATCAGCTGACGGTTGTAATTTTTTTCCATATAAACTAATGATAGGTAATTGGGTTAATGGGTCAATACCATCATCTATGAATGCCCCATCTGCACCTTTAACATGCAAGCCATGTTCAGGCGAAAATAATAGTTGAATATTAAATTGATGTTGCAATAATGCCTGCCGACCGGGTATTCCATCCTTATTTTTGGCTGCATGATTAGTAACCAAAGCAATTTTATGTTTGTGCCAAAATGGTGGGTCAGCTAATAATACATCTATTCCTGCAATAGGTGTTGGCATGGATTATTAATCATTTACAAACTTTAATACAATTTTTAGATGTTCTACCACATTAAAAATAATAGGGCATCGGCTGTAATGCATAAAGGTATTGAATGTACGCTTGTTAAACTCCGGAATATGTAATGCAGGAAATTCTTTGCATCCCTGAAAGCGATGCTCATAAATACTACAGCTTAAATTCTTTAAAAAAGGGCAGGGTATGGTGTTGATTAATAAAGTGGATGAACTTCCTTCTTCCACGTAGGCTTCATTAAATTCTGAACGTGGAATGTTAAGGTGCTTCGAAACAGCCTCAGCTTCAGCATCTGTGACATTAATTAACAAACTTTTGCAGCAATTGCCACATTGTCTGCAATCAATATAAGGTGTAATTGCCTCGTTTAAACTTTGTACGGCAGCATCAACTTGTTCTGAAGGAATTTTTTTGAGAAATGGTATAAATGCCTCATTTTCTGCTTCATTTTGGCAGGCAAATGCAGTAATAGCCTGCAAATTGGTTTCAATATGAAAATGTGGTGTTATGGGACAAACTTACTGTAATAAACCTGCAAAAAAGAGATCTTTCTGACCAAATTTTATCCACAATTTCTTTAAAAATTAAAAACTTGCTTTGTAAAGTGCTTTGCAGGCTTAGATTTGCGGCACACAAAAGTTTCGCATTATTCAATAATGTTGATATTTTTTTTTCACTACCGCACAATGTTCACCTTTATTTTGGCTTTTGTGCATATATGCTACATTTAATGACTAAAAATTGAGACCTATGGCAGCAGAACAATTTGGAAAATATACAGAAGATGATATTAAAAGCTTGGATTGGAAAGATCATATAAGACTTCGTCCGGGTATGTATATCGGTAAATTGGGCGATGGTACTGCTCCTGATGATGGGATTTATGTGTTGTTGAAAGAAGTGATAGATAATAGTATTGATGAATTTGCAATGGGCTTTGGGAAAAATATTCAAATTCAGTTAGATGGGAAGTCTATTCATGTGCGTGACTTTGGCCGTGGTATTCCTTTAGGAAAACTGGTTGATGTAGTAAGTAAAATTAATACAGGTGCTAAATATGACAGCAAAGCTTTTCAGAAAAGCGTTGGTTTGAATGGGGTAGGTACCAAAGCAGTAAACGCATTAAGTAGTCATTTTATGGTAGCTGCTTATCGAGATGGGAAAATGAAAATGGCCGAGTTTGAGCGCGGTAAATTAATTAAAGAAACGAAAGAAGAAAAAACAACTGAGCCTAATGGTACTTTGGTAACATTTACACCTGATGAACAAATATTCAAAAATTATCATTTCAGGATTGACTTCATTGAAAATCAATTACTGAATTACTGCTACTTAAATGCGGGATTGGTAATTCAATTCAACAATAAGAAATTTGTAAGTAAAAATGGTTTGTTGGATTTATTGCAACACAAAACCAACACCGATGAATTGCGGTATCCCATTATACATTTAAAAGGTGAAGACATTGAAGTAGCACTATCACACAATAACGACTATGGTGAAGATTTATATTCATTTGTAAATGGGCAATATACTACACAGGGCGGTACACATCAGCAAGGTTTTAGGGAAGCATTTGTAAAAGTTATTCGCGATTTTTTTAAGAAAGATTATGAAGCTTCCGATATACGTACCAGCATTGTTGCAGCTATTTCAATACGTGTACAAGAGCCTGTTTTTGAAAGTCAAACCAAAACTAAATTAGGTTCACAACACATGTTTGAAGGCGGGCCATCAGTAAAAAAGTTTATTGAAGAATTTTTAGCTAAAGAATTAGATAATTTTCTACATAGGAATGCCCCCATAGCTGATGCCCTTAAAAAAAGGATTGAGCAAAGTGAAAGAGAGCGAAAAGAGTTGGCAGGTATTAAAAAAATTGCAAATGAACGTGCCAAAAAAGCCAATTTGCACAATAAAAAATTACGCGATTGCCGAATTCATTTTAACGATGAACCGCCGGTAAAAAACCGTCAGGAATACATTGAAGTGATGAACCAAACTACTTTGTTTATTACTGAGGGCGATAGTGCCAGTGGTTCCATCACAAAATCTCGTAATGTTGATACACAAGCTGTATTTAGCCTTAGGGGAAAGCCTTTAAACAGCTATGGACTTACAAAAAAAATTGTGTATGAAAATGAGGAGTTCAATTTGTTGCAACATGCATTAAACATTGAAGAGGGAATGGATGGCCTGCGTTACAAGAATATTGTAATAGCTACCGATGCCGATGTGGATGGTATGCATATTCGTTTGTTGCTAATGACTTTCTTTTTGCAATTTTTCCCCGAACTGGTGAAGCAAAACCATGTATTCATTTTAGAAACTCCTTTATTTCGTGTAAGGAATAAACAAGAAACTATTTATTGTTACGATGAAGCAGAAAAACAGGCTGCAGTAGCAAAACTGGGTAATAAACCAGAAATAACTCGCTTTAAAGGGCTGGGTGAAATTTCGCCTGAAGAGTTTGGTAAATTTATTGGTGCAGATATGCGCTTGCAACCGGTATTGCTGGAACAAGGTGATCATATTCAGCAATTGCTAGAGTATTACATGGGCAAAAACACACCACAGCGCCAGGAATTTATTATTGAAAATTTAAGAGTTGAACTAGATTTAATTGAAGAAACCGTTTAAAAAATTTTTGAAGCATGACGCATATAGTTTTTAATGCTGCCGATGCAGAAGTTTTAAAAAAAGCTATGGAGCTTGATGAGTCGCTTTTGGGTGATGTTGTTGAGATAAAAGACGACTATGCCATTGGACCTGTTATTGATATTTATGAAACTTACGGCTATCAGGCAAGGAGAAATTGGTGGCAGGAAGTAGTTGAAAACTCACCTTATACAGGCCAGCTAGATATAGTTGATGACAAGTTAGCGGTACATAATTTGTGTAATAAATTAAAAGAAGATAGTAGTCTACAGGTTTGGATTTGGATGGGGCAAAACGCACACGATGTATGTGGTTATTATTGGTTAATGTCGCAATTGGGTGCTTTTCAGGGTCAGGTATTTGTGTTGTACATGAATAATCTACCTTTTATTAATGAAAAAGGAGGCATATTTTATCCTGCATACTTGTATGAAATACAACCTAAAGAGTTTTTGAAAGCAAAAAAGTTAGCCCGTCCTATTACTTTAAGTGAATTTGAAGTGGATCCTGATGAATGGAAAAGAATAGGATTAGAAAACGGATTAGTTAGAGTTTTGGAAGGAGGAAAAAAAATTGTAAGTAAAGATGCAAGTTTTTTTGATAAAGAAATTAAGGCATTCATTCAAAACGATCCTCAAAAGCTACCCAAAATGTTGCAACAAATTGCCAACAAATCAAAATTAAAAATAAGTGATGTATTTGTAGTTTGGCGAATACGTGAAATGGCGAATTTGGGCCTAGTAACATTTAAAGGCGATTGGGCAAAAGGCTGGAAAGATATGGAGGTTATGTTGAATAACACTGCCGCAATAGAGCAGGTATCGGCCCAGTAGTTAACCAAAGCAAGGAATACATTATTTTGTTTTAATTATTTAAAAGTAAGCCAGGAATTGAAGTTATGGAAAATGATAATTTAGAAAATTCAATATATCAAAACGAAAGTGGCATTCAGGGACAATACAAGAATTGGTTTTTAGAGTATGCCTCGTATGTAATTTTAGAAAGAGCTGTACCGGCTGTTGAAGATGGTTTGAAACCGGTGCAACGCCGTATTTTACATGCTATGAAAGAAATGGATGATGGTCGCTTTAATAAAGTGGCGAACATTATTGGCCAATCCATGCAATATCATCCACATGGCGATGCTTCAATCGGCGATGCATTGGTAAACATGGGTCAGAAAGATTTATTAATTGATACGCAAGGAAACTGGGGCGATGTTCGAACAGGTGATGCAGCAGCGGCACCCCGCTATATTGAAGCCCGTTTAAGTAAATTGGCACAAGAAATTGCTTTTAATCCTAAAACAACCAATTGGCAGTTAAGCTACGATGGACGTAAACAGGAGCCCGTTACCTTACCCATGAAATTTCCACTTTTATTGGCGCAAGGTGCCGATGGAATTGCCGTAGGGCTTTCAACCAAAATATTACCCCATAATTTTTGTGAAATTTGCGATGCATCCATCAAATATTTAAAAGGGAAAAAATTTGAATTATATCCCGATTTTCAAACCGGTGGTATGATGGATGTTTCTAACTACAATGATGGAAAAAGAGGCGGTAAAATAAGGGTGCGTTGCAAAATAGAAGAACTTGATAAAAAATCACTCATTATTCGCGATGTTCCGTATGGTGTAACAGTTTCTCAATTGTGCGAAAGCATTACTAAAGCCAACGATCAGGGTAAAATAAAAATTAAAAAACTAACTGAATTTACAGGGAAGAATGTAGAAATTCAGGTTGATTTAGCCCCGGGCATTTCATCGGATATCACTATTGATGCATTATATGCATTTACTGATTGCGAAGTAAGTATTTCACCTAATGCTTGTGTAATTGTTAACCAAAAACCTATTTTTACTAACGTTACTGAATTACTGAAGATTGCCGTAAACAATACACAAAATCTTTTACAGCTGGAACTTCAAATAAAACTGGCTGAATTAAATGATAAATGGCATTACACTTCTCTTGAAAAAATATTTTTCGAACAAAAAATTTATCAAGAACTAGAAAAAAAATATCCCACTTGGGATGATGTTTTACAGGCGATTGAAGCAGCCTTCAAACCTTTCTTGAAAAATTTAAAAAGAGGCATTACACGTGAAGATGTTATAAAGCTTACTGAAAAACCGGTAAGGAGAATTTATAAGTTAGATATTGATGATTTAATTCGTCAAATTAAATCCATAGAAGAAGAAATTAATCAGGTACAATATGATTTAGACCATTTAACTGAGTTTACCATTCATTATTTTGAAAACTTGTTGAAAAAGTTTGGTAAAGGAAGAGAACGTAAAACAGAAATTAAGCCGTTCGATGTAATTAAAGTTCAGCAAGTAGCCATTGCCAATACCAAGTTGTATATGAACCGAGCCGAAGGATTTATTGGTACTTCCTTGAAAAAAGATGAGTATTTATTTGATTGTTCTGATATAGATGACATTATTGTTTTCACTCGAAGGGGTATTATGAAAGTGATAAGAGTAGGTGAAAAAAGCTTTGTTGGTAAAGATATTATTCATGTTGCCATATTCACAAAAAATGATGAACGTACTACCTATAACATGATTTATGTGGACGGTGAAACAGGAATTTCATATGCCAAAAGGTTTAACGTAACCGGCATTACACGTGATAAAGAATATGATTTAACAAAGGGTAGCGATAAAAGTAAAATACTATACTTCTCAGCCAATGCTAATGGCGAGGCTGAATCAGTTAAAGTAATATTAAGTCCAAATTGTAGTGCTCGTAACAAAGAATTTGATTTCTTTTTTGAGACTATTGAAATTAAAGGTAGAGCAAGCCAAGGCAATATTGTTACCAAATATCCTGTTCGTACCATCAAGTTCAAAGAGGCAGGTAAGAGCACATTGGAGGGAAGGAAATTATGGTACGATGCTCAATTTGGGCGTTTAAATACAGATGAAAAAGGCATTTACTTGGGTAGTTTTGAAAACGAGAATATTTTGATTGTGTATAAGGATGGTAACTATGAAATTACCAATACAGAGTTAAGTCAACGTTTTGAAGCAGAAAAAATAATTTTAATCGAAAAGTTTGATCCTGAAAAAATTGTTACGGTAGTTTACAAAGATGCCGCAAAAAATCAGTTTACAGTTAAGCGCTTTAAAATTGAAACTTCCACTTTGCAAACCAAGTTCATGTGTATTAAAGAAGGGGATGATAATTTTATTGAAGCTATTACAACTGTAAATGAACCCGTTTTAGCCGTTGAAACAGGAAAAGGAGCGTTAGTACGAAAGGCCAAATTTAAAATTTCAAACATGGTTGAAGTAACGGGATGGAAAACTGTTGGTGCCAAACTAATGGATTATGCTAAAGCTATTCAAATGCATTGGGAAACAACAACGTCTTCTGACCAGCAGCAACCCGAGTTATTTAACGAATAATTTGTCTGACATTTAGATAAAATTACTAACGCTTGTTAGTAAAATGTATCTTTGCAAAAAATTGCTTTATGGATAAAAGAGTTGTTTGCATAGTTTCGGCAGTAAGAACGCCGATTGGAAGTTTTGGTGGTAGTTTAAAATCATTTACAGCTACACAATTAGGCGCTGCTGCTATTAAAGGCGCCATAGAAAAAGCAGGTATTGATGTAAATCAGGTACAAAATGTTTACATGGGTAATGTGTTGCAGGCGAATGTAGGACAGGCACCTGCAAGACAAGCTGCTATTTTTGCAGGGTTACCTGCCAATGTAGTATGTACTACTGTAAATAAAGTTTGTGCCAGTGGTATGAAGGCAATAGCACACGGTGTACAGGATATATTGTTGGGTGATGCTGACGTGGTAGTTGCCGGTGGTATGGAAAGTATGAGCAATGTTCCATTTTATGTACCCAACATGCGTTGGGGTAACAAATATGGCGATAGCACATTAGTTGATGGCTTAGCAAAAGATGGGTTGGTAGATGTTTATCATAATTATGCAATGGGCAATGCTGCAGAATTATGTGCCAAAGAGTATAATATTTCTCGTGATGCGCAGGATAGTTATGCTATTGAAAGTTATGAACGCAGCCAAAAAGCAATTAAAGAGGGATGGTTTAAAGAAGAAATTATTCCAATTTCTATTCCGCAACGTAATGGTGATCCCGTTATGATTGATAAAGATGAAGAACCATTTAACGTTAAGTTCGATAAAATTCCTTTTTTAAAACCCGCTTTTCAGAAAGACGGTACCGTTACTGCAGCCAATGCTTCAACCATGAATGATGGTGCTGCAGCAGTTGTGTTAATGAGTAAAGAAAGGGCAGAAGCTTTAGGAATAAAACCATTAGCCATTATTCGTTCTTATGCCGATGCTGAACAGGCACCTGAATGGTTTACAACAACTCCCAGCCTGGCGGTTCCCAAAGCTATGCAAAAAGCAGGTGTTGCAATGAATGAAGTAGATTTTGTTGAGATTAATGAAGCGTTTTCAGTTGTATCACTTGTGAATATTCAAAAAATGGGATTAGATGCTGCTAAGGTAAATGTGCATGGAGGGGCTGTGTCCTTAGGTCATCCCTTAGGTTGTAGTGGTGCCAGAATTATTGTTACCTTAATTAATGTTTTAAAACAACATAAAGGTAAAATTGGTGTAGCCGGCATTTGTAATGGTGGCGGTGGTGCAAGCGCAATGGTAGTTGAATTGGCTTAAGAATTGAATCACTTTGATTGATGATAAACCCTATACACCAAAAAGTATAGGGTTTTATATTGTCCAATCTACAATGTTATTCGCCCATTCTTTTCTGTAAGGTGTTTGAATGCGAATATAATTGTCAGTATAACCTTCCATAATGCCATTTTTATTGGCATCTTCAAATAATACTTTGCGTGTTGTTCCGTTATGCTGAGCAGTGAAATATTGCAATTTCTTAAAAGATAAATTGCGAAGAATCTTATTACGTTCATTTCTTATGGAAATAGGTACCGCTCCCGGCAAGTTTACAGCTAAAGTATTTGGTCTTTCGGAATAGGTAAATACATGTAAATAACTAATATCTAATTGATGTAAAAAATCATAGGTTTCCTTAAAATACGTGTCTGTTTCTCCCGGAAAACCAACAATTACATCAACACCAATAGCACAGTGTGGAATTTGAGACTTAATGGTAGCAACTTTTTGTTGGTATAATTCTCGTTGATATCTTCTGCGCATTAACCCCAAAATAGCATTACTGCCGCTTTGTAATGGAATATGAAAATGCGGCATAAACTTATTACTGGAAGCTACAAACTGAATAATTTCGTCTGTCAATAAATTGGGTTCAATAGAAGATATTCTAAAGCGTTCTATGCCTTGTATTTGATCTAATGCTTGAATCAGTTGAAAAAAGTTTTCTTTTCTTTTCTTGCCATCAGGCCCTTTTCCAAAATCGCCCAAGTTTACACCGGTTAGTACAATTTCTTTAATGCCATTTTGGGCAATTGTTTCCGCATTGTCCACAACTGAAGTAATAGTATCACTTCTGCTTATACCACGTGCCATGGGAATTGTGCAAAATGAACAGTTATAGTCGCAGCCATCTTGTACTTTTAAAAAAGTACGAGTTCTATCATTAATGGAAAAAGCACTGTTAAAGCCTGTAACATCATCAATATCACAACTGCAAATTGTGGCATTGTCGGTTTTTTTTGTTAGTTGTTGTAGATGTTTTACGATATTAAATTTTTCAGCGGCACCTAGAACCAGGTCAACTCCGGGTATTGCTGCAATTTCATTGGGTTTTAATTGTGCATAACAGCCTGTAATTACAATAAAGCTATCGGGGGCATTGCGCTGAATTCTTCTAACAATTTGCCTGCATTCTTTATCTGCATTGTCGGTAACAGAGCAGGTATTAATTACATAAACATCTGCTAAATCATCAAATGCTTTTTTCTCAAAACCCTCTTGCTCTAACAAACGGGTTAGGGTAGAGGTTTCTGAAAAGTTTAATTTACACCCTAAGGTGTGAAGTGCTACCGTGCGCTGCTTTGTCATATTCATCATGCGGCAAAGATACATAGCCGGAAATTAAAATTATTGATGTGCTTTTAAAGCTATTGGAAGTGCTAAAATTGCAATAATAACTTTTTATTAAATGGGTTATTCTTTATTTTGCTATATTCAAATAAAAGTTTGTGAGTAATAGAGAAAAATCACCTCATATATTAAATGCTTCTTCTAATCTATTAGGAATTTGTTTTATTCTTTTGGCTTCTTTAAAAGTTATGAAAATAGCTGAAAAAACTTTTATTGATGAAGTAACAACCATGGCCATTATTTTATTCATGTGTAGTTGTATTTTGTCCTTTATTTCTATTAGAACCAATAACAGCCGTAGTCATTTTTATGAAAATATGGCTGATATTATTTTTATGATGGGTCTTTCTTTGCTTTTTATAACCACTCTTTTGTATAGTTTCAATGTTATTAAATAGTATGATGTATTTCAAGTATAATGAATTAAGTTATGAAAAAATGCAATCAACAATGAAAGCTAAACTTAGTTTTGCTGCAAAGCGTTCCAGTATAATTTTATTGAATATTGCACGTAAACAATAAAGCATTTTAAATTTTCCTATTAAAAAGTTATGTTTGCTCCGCTCTAAAAAAAATAAAACCCATGAATTTTAAGAAAACCAATAATCTGGTAGGTTGGGCCGTGGCAATAATTGCCTGTACGGTGTATATTTTAACAACAGAAGCAAATGGCAGTTTTTGGGATTGTGGTGAGTTTGTAAGTAGTAGTTTCAAATTGCAAATTCCACACCCGCCCGGTGCTCCATTATTTGTAATGTTGGGTCGTTTATTTATTATTTTATTTGGCAATAATCCTTTAACAGCAGCAAAAGCTGTTAACGTAATGAGTGCATTAGCGAGTGGATTTACCATTTTATTTCTATTCTGGACAATTACACACTTTGCCCGCAGAATTGCAAAAGTGGGTGTGAATGATACTATCACTACTGCTCAAGCTTGGACCATTATGGGAGCCGGTGTGGTAGGCGCATTAGCCTATACTTTCACTGATTCCTTCTGGTATAGTGCTGTTGAAGGTGAGGTATATGCCATGAGTTCTTTTTTTAGTGCCATTGTATTTTGGGCAATATTGAAATGGGATAATGTGGCAGACGAGCCCGGTGCTGACCGCTGGTTAGTATTGATATTCTTTTTAATAGGCTTATCAATCGGTGTACACCTTCTATGTTTATTGAATATTCCAGCAGTGGTAATGGTTTATTATTTCCGTAGGAGAGAGCAATTTAATTACAAGGAACTACGCAAGTGGTTTTTACGTATAGTAATCATTGGTGGCATTTTGGCCTTTATTGGTGCTTTAATTGGTGCATCTTCCGAAGCAACAGACAATATTCCCATGGATAATACTGTTGCTGCTTTAATGATTGTTGGTACTTTGGTAACAATTGGTATTTTATATTTAATTGAGAAAATTTACAAAGATCGGAAAGATTACTATGGTGGTATATACATATTTTTTGTAATTGGTTGTGTGCTTACCGGTATTGTTCAAATATTTGTGATTCAATATTCTATTAAATATGCCGGTGTTTTTGACAGAATTTTTGTAAACAACTTAGGTTTGCCATTCTTCAGTGGGTTCACATTTTTCTTTATTGTTTTAGCCATTTTAATTTGGATAGGTTTACGTTTTGCAAACAAGAAAAAATGGCCGTATTTACGTTTAGCCTTGTGGTGCTTCACCTTTGTATTGGTTGGCTATAGCACTTATTTAACTACCATGATTCGTAGTAATGCCAATCCCTCTATTGACATGTACAATGTAGATAATCCAATGAGCTTGGTGGGTTATTTAGGACGTGATCAATATGGTGATTTTCCACTTTTATATGGACAAAAATTCACAGCTAACCCCGTTGATTACAAGGAGGGAGCAGAACGTTATCAAAGAGGAAAAGATAAATATATTGCCATTGGACGTGAAGGACATTACGTTTATATGCCTGAAGATAAAATGGTGTTTCCACGTGTATGGGATGCTAGTAATGATCAATACCATGCAGATTATTATGCCTCTTTTTTAGGCATTCAAAAATATCGTGATAAAAATGGGCAAGTTCAATATGATAGAACCCCTAATCAATTGGATAATTTTCGATTCTTGGTACAATACCAGTTCTATTTTATGTATTTCCGATACTTTGCCTGGAATTTCATTGGAAAGCAAGATGATGTTCAGGGGGTATTTATAGGCAATGTTCGTGATGGTAACTGGATTACCGGTATTAATTTTATTGATAGTATTTTCTATGGCAATCAAAGTTTATTGCCCGATAGCATAAAAAACAGTAAAGGTCATAACACATTATTTGCATTACCATTTATATTAGGGTTAATTGGTGTATTTTATCACTTTAAAAGAAAAGGAGATGATGCGCTCAGCAATTTCTTGTTATTCTTCTTTACCGGTATTGCCATTATTATTTATCTAAACCAAGCAGGTAATCAACCACGTGAACGTGATTATGCTTATGTAGGTAGTTTTTATGCCTTTGCTGTATGGATTGGTTTAGGTGTAATGAAGGTTATTGAATGGTTCGGTAAAAAACTACCTCAATCAAGTGCAGCAATTTTAGCAACACTTTTGTGCTTAGTAGCTGTTCCTGCAGTAATGGCTCAACAAGAATGGGATGACCATGATAGAAGCAGAAAGACACTTGCACGTGATTTGGCGAAAGATTATTTAGAAAGTTGTGCTCCTAACGCCATATTATTTACGTTTGGCGATAATGACACATACCCACTTTGGTATGCACAGGAGGTTGAAGGTATTCGTCCTGATATTCGCGTAATTAACTATAGCTTGTTAGGTATTGATTGGTATATTAATGAGTTACGTTACAAAGTAAACCAAAGCGATCCGATTGATGTAATTTATACTGCAGCACAAATTGAAGGTCGCAAACGTGATTATATTGTTTATCAACCCAAACCTAATATTCCGGAAGATCGTTACTATGATTTATACGATTTAATGAAGAATTATGCAGGTAGCGATGATCCTGATAAAATGGTTGACCGTGGAGGTGGTGATGTAATTAATACATTCCCGGTTCGTAAAGTGTCTGTACCTGTTGATACTGCATTGGTTCGTAAAAATGGTACGGTTAATCCAAATGATACCATTGTTCCTGAATTACGTTTTGAAATACCGCGTGGTACATTAATGAAGAATGATATTGCTATGTTAAACATTATTGCTGCGAACAAATGGAAGCGCCCAATTTACTTCACAGGATACTTTAGTGATTTAGGTTTCCAAAAATATTTGCGTAAGGATGGTTTAACATATCGATTAGTTCCTGTAGAAAACCAATACATTAATACAGACACCATGTTAAATAATTTATTACACAAGTTCTCATTTGGAGGTGCCGACGTAAAAAATGTATATTTTGATGAGGAAAACCGTAGACACTTATTAAGCATTCGTCAGGCCTATGCAGAATTGGCTAGCGATTTAGCAGATAAAGGAAGAAAAGCGGAAGCCCGTGAAGTATTGGAAAAAGCAGATAAAGGAATGTTACAGGAAAACTTCCCTTATGGAATGGTTAGTCGTGCTAATTATCACGATAGAGTATCATTACAATTCTTAGATGCATGTTATAGATCTGGTGATACAACCTTAGCGGCCAAAGTAAGTGCTTCCGTTAAAAAAGATTTGGAACAACAAATTCGCTTTTACAATGGTCTTTCCGGTACTAATGCTGAAAATATGGCTGATGATAAACAAACAGCTGAAAGTTATTTAAAAGCATTAGAACAGCTAAAAGAAATGTACTATCCAAAAGTACCGGTAATTGAAAATGGAAAAATTCCTGGAATGGATTCCGGAAAAAGTATTCAACTAAAATCAAAAGCCAAATAATTCAATTAAATAAAAGAAAACCGGAGTAACTCTCCGGTTTTCTTTTTTAACCATATTGCGTTATGATTGTTATAATAACATTGAATGAATTGATGCAACCATCAATTTAATTAATTATTCAATAACAATTTTTTTCGTAGTTTTCGTATTATGTTAGGACATCGTTTCATAAAATTTAATCCGGCGGATAATCAGCAATCTTTATTTGAGCAATTGCTGAATATTTTTACGCAGTTACTTACTTATACAAGTGGTGATGTTGCTGAAGCTTTACAATGGATGAATGAGTTAGATAAGCAATACCAATTAACCAATCCTGAATATGGAATGGGTGATTTTATTGAAGATTTAAAACAGAATGGATATTTACAGGAAAACACTGTTACAGGCAATTTTGACCTAACCGCCAAAAGCGAACAAACCATTCGTAAAAAAAGCTTAGAGGAAATTTTTGGTAAGCTTAAAAAAACAAAATCTGGCAACCATACCACTTTTAAACCGGGACAGGGCGATGAAATAAATCCTGAAACACGTCCTTTTCAGTTTGGCGATATGTTGGAACAAATTGATTTTACCCAAAGCATTCGCAATGCCCAAATTAATCATGGTATAGAAAGTTTTTCTATGCGTGAAGATGATTTACAAATACGCGAAACAGATTTCAAAACCCAAACATCCACCGTATTAATGATAGATATTTCACACTCTATGATTTTATATGGTGAAGATAGAATTACTCCGGCAAAGAAGGTAGCAATGGCTTTAAGTGAGTTAATTACTACCAAATATCCTAAAGACACTTTAGATATTGTAGTGTTTGGAAATGATGCATGGCCGGTTGAAATAAAAGATTTACCGTATTTGCAGGTTGGGCCTTATCACACAAACACTGTAGCAGGCTTAGAATTGGCCATGGATATTCTGCGAAGAAGAAAAAATCCGAACAAACAAATTTTCATGATTACCGATGGTAAACCAACTTGTTTAAAAATTGGGAAAAGGTATTATAAAAATAGTTTTGGTATTGATAGAAAAATTTTAAATCGTTGCATTAACCTTGCAGCACAGTGCAAAAAGCTAAAAATACCCATTACAACATTTATGATTGCATCCGATCCATATTTACAGAAATTTGTGCAAGAGTTTACTGAAATGAATCAAGGCAAAGCATTTTTTGCCAGTTTAGATAAATTGGGTGCATTCATTTTTAAAGATTTTGAAAGTGGCAAAAACAAAACCGTTTATTAGTTTATAGCAAGAAATAGAAAATAATTAGCAATGACAGATTATTCAAAAATTACAACTTTAGGAGCGTTAAAAAAATCGGGTTACAAGTCTAAGTCAGTTAAAGAAGAAATTCGCGACAATTTAATTGCCAAAATTCAATCAAAAGAAAATCCCTTTAGTGGCATATATGGTTATGAAGATACAGTAATACCGGATACTGAGCGAGCTATACTTTCCCGACACAATATTTTGTTTTTAGGATTACGTGGCCAGGCTAAAACACGCATTGCACGACAAATGGTTGAACTATTGGATGAATATATACCTGTAGTTGCGGGTAGTGAAATTAACGATAATCCATTTCATCCTATTAGTAAATATGCAAAAGATCAATTGGCTGAATATGGCGATGAAATGCCGATAACCTGGCTGCATCGCTCTGATCGTTATGGAGAAAAGTTAGCTACTCCCGATGTAAGTGTTGCCGATTTAATTGGAGATATTGACCCCATTAAAGCTGCCAATCTTCGCCTAAATTTTGCTGATGAACGAGTAATACATTATGGCATTATTCCCCGCAGTAACCGCGGTATTTTTGTAATTAATGAAATACCCGATTTGCAAGCTCGGATACAAGTTTCGTTATTCAATATTTTAGAAGAAGGCGATATTCAAATAAGAGGCTTTAAACTTCGAATGCCATTAGATATATTATTTGTTTTCACGGCTAACCCCGAAGATTATACCAATCGTGGTAGCATAGTTACACCATTAAAAGATAGAATTCAAAGCCAAATATTAACACATTATCCTAAAAATATAGAAACAGCATTAACTATAACAGAACAAGAGGCAACTATATTACCACAACAAGCAGAAAAAGTGAATGTGAGCGATTTGATTAAAAGACTAATTGAACAAATTGCTTTTGAAGCACGTAACAATGAATATGTTGATAAAAAAAGTGGCGTAAGTGCCCGATTAACCATTGCTGCATTTGAAAATGCCATTAGTAGTGCAGAACGAAGGGCTATTATTTTTAAAGAAAAACAAACACAGGTTTGGATTAGTGATTTAATGGGTACCATTCCTGCCATAACCGGAAAAATTGAATTAGTGTATGAAGGAGAGCAGGAAGGGCCATATCAAGTAGCACTGCATTTAATCGATCGTGCTATTAGAGCCCAGTTTGTTCAATATTTTCCCAACCCTGAAGCATTGAAAAAGAAAAAGCCGGTAGGCAAAAAGTCAGTAGAAGAAAAGCCCGAGGATAACCCCTATAAAGCCATTATACGCTGGTTTGATGCTGGAAATCACATTGATTTGATGACTGATATGCAAGACAATGATAAGATTGCTGCTTTATATAAAGTGGATGGCTTGTATGCATTAGTAAAAAAATATTTTCATTATGCGAATGAAAAAGAAAATGCCTTATTAATGGAATTTGTTTTGCATGGATTAGCCGGTTATTCTCTTATTAGCAAAAAAATGCTTGACGGTAAAATAGAGTTCAAAGACCTAATGGGTAGCATGATGAACCTAAATGCCATGAATTTTGATGAAGAAGATGAATTAAATGAGGATGACTTCAACTAAACATAGGCTATTACCCTTATAAGCAACCATGAACAAATACCCCATTTTTTTAATTATATTATTTTTTGCATACAATAATATAGCTAAGGGACAGTTATGTTCGGGAAGTTTAGGCGATCCTGTTGTTAATATTACTTTTGGAAGTGGCGGTGGCATAGGGCCTCCATTGCCTTATGGAGTAACTAATTATACATACGTGTCCAAAGATTGCCCTCAAGATGGGGCATATACTATTGCTTCTTCAACAGGTGGTTGTTTTGGCAACACATGGTTTGTATTACCGAAAGATCATACCCCCAATAGTGTTAATGGATACATGATGCTTATCAATGCTTCGTATGAACCAAGCGATTTTTATGTTGATACCGTAAAAGGATTATGTGCCAGTACTACTTATGAATTTGCAGCATGGCTTTTGAATTTAAATACACCTTCGGCATGTAGTGGTAATCCCATCTTGGCTAACGTTACATTTAGTATTGAAACCACTTCCGGTACTGTATTACAGCAATATTCTTCCGGAAATATTCCAAAAACCTCAACACCTACTTGGCGGCAGTACGGTTTTTATTTTTCCACACCTTTAAATACCAGCGATGTTGTAATTCGTATGCGTAACAATGCCCCCGGGGGGTGCGGCAACGACCTGGCGTTAGATGACATTACTTTTCGGCCATGTGGCCCATTGATTACCGTTTCAAATAACGGGCAAACTGCGAATACTAATATTTGTGATACAGTAAAGAATACAATAATATTAGATGGGAATATTTCTTCCGGTTTTTCTAATACACAGTACCAATGGCAAACCTATGTTAATGGAGGTTGGCAAGATATTAACGGTGCCACATCTTCCATTTATAGTAGGTTAGCTACGCCGGCTGGCGATTATCAATATCGTTTAGTGGTAGCACAAGGAAACAACATATCATTACCGGCTTGTAGGGTTGCTTCTAATGCATATACTATTCATGTTGAACCAAGACCATCCATTACAATTCGAACCAATAATGCAGGTTGTATAGGTGACAACTTGCAGGTAACTGCTACAAGTAATACTGCCAATCAGTTTGAATGGTATGGCCCTGCTTCTTTCCGGAGCAATCAATCAGGGTTTTCTATTGCAAATCTTACCCAGCAAAATGAAGGAAATTATTACGTTTATGCTAAATCTGATATAGGGTGTACCAACCATGATTCTTTATTGGTAAGTGTA
Source organism: Hydrotalea sp. (assembly GCF_049968455.1). Lineage (NCBI taxonomy): Bacteria > Pseudomonadati > Bacteroidota > Chitinophagia > Chitinophagales > Chitinophagaceae > Hydrotalea > Hydrotalea sp. The sequence goes on from NZ_JBMFQT010000010.1 coordinate 28,563, forward strand.
AATGCAATACCGTTAGCCAATGCCGGTTCTGCTCAAACAATATGTGAAGGGAGTAGTGTAGTATTGCTTGGGAGTGGAGGAGAAAAATATCAGTGGCAACCTGCCAACTCCTTAACATCTGACACGATACCACAGCCAACTGCAACTCCAACAGATAGTACACTTTACCATTTAACGGTAAGTAATGGAAATTGTATTAGAACCGACAGCGTAATGGTGAATGTTTTGCATTTACCCAAAGCGAATGCAGGTAAAAGTTTCACAATTTTCGAAGGGGATCAGGTTCAATTAAATGGAACAATCGGTGGTGATGATGTTCAGTTTTTTTGGCTTCCCAATTACAATATTTCGAATTCCAATGTCTTAAATCCAATTGTTTATCCAACTTTTGATACGACTTATTATTTACATGTAGTATCGCAACAGGGGTGTGGCGAAGCTATTAGCAAATCATTCATAAGGGTGTATAAAAAAATATCTATCCCAAATGCATTTTCACCAAATGGCGATGGTATTAATGATTATTGGGAAATTAAAGATTTATATACTTACCCAACTGCTGAAGTAAATGTTTTTGACAGAGGTGGTCAAGTGGTATTTCATTCGGTGGGTTATAGCAATCCTTGGGATGGTACTATTAATGGAAGGCCGGTTCCCATTGGTACTTACTATTATGTTATTAATTTAAAAAATGGAACACCACCGCGTACAGGTTCAATTTTGGTAATTCGATAAAACAAATGCGATACCGCTACCAAACATTAACTTCACGCTCCAATACAATTCCAAATTTTTTTTGTACAGATTGAACAATTTTCTCTGAAAATTCAAAAACTTCTTTTCCTGTAGCCCCACCGTAGTTAACTATAACCAGCGGTTGAAGCGGGTTACAGCCTACATTACCTTCACGTACGCCTTTCCACCCGCATTTTTCAATTAGCCAGGCTGCCGAAATTTTAAAATGCATATCATCTAATCCAAAGCCCGGAATATCTTCATATTGTTCGCTTAAAACGTGTAATCGAAATTTTGAAATAGTAGGATTTTTAAAAAAGCTACCAGCATTGCCAATCTTTGCCGGATCGGGTAATTTACTGGTGCGAATTATATTAACTGCTTCAGCTAACTGTTGTATAGTGGGTTTTTCAATACCCATATGTTGTAACTGGTTTTGTAAACTTCCATAACCTATAATGAGTTTGGGAGTTTTACTAAGCTTTAAAGTAATGGAAATGACAATTGCTTTATTTTTATATGTGTTTTTGAAAATACTATCCCGATATCCAAAAGCACACTCTTTATTCGAAAAATGTTTGATGGTATTTTCATGTATTAAAAATGTTTCTACATTTTCTAGCACATCTTTTAACTCAACTCCATATGCGCCAATATTTTGAATAGGCGCTGCACCAACACTTCCGGGTATTAGGCTTAAATTTTCAATACCGGCATAATTATTTTGCAAACAATATTGTACTAAATCATTCCACTTTTCACCTGCAAAGGCTTTCACCCAAACATTTTCATTATCTTCTTTAATTACTTCAATTCCTTTCAATTGGTTAATTATAGTAAGGCCTTTAATATTTCCGGTTAACAATATATTACTTCCACCTCCTAAAACATAACACGGATGAAGTTTTTCACACATTTCAGATAATTGGGTAAGCTCATCTAATGATGAAAGTACAATGAAATTTTCTGCTTCTGCTGCAATACCAAAAGTGTTATAATTTAACAATGAAACGTTGTGGGTTAATGTAAGCATGAAAGAAGTTTAAATCAAAAAAATTAAAACCATTGTTGTAAAAAGTGTTGTATTGCTTTAGCTACACCATCATTATTATTAGTATCAGTTACATATTTAGCTACAGCTTTAACAGCATCGGGTGCATTTCCCATAGCAATTCCCGTACCAGCCATCGCAATCATTTCTTTGTCATTAAAATTATCTCCAATGGTAATAATTTCCTCAGGTTTAATATGATATTGTTGAATAATTTTTTCTACTGCTTTTGCTTTTGATACATTTAATGGCATGGCTTCTAAAAAAATAGGCTTTGATTTTGCCATGTTTAGCTGATTTGCAAATTGTGGTTGAACAGTTAATTCTAATTGCTGAATTGTTGCTTCATCTCCAATCATCATAATTTTATTCGGTCCAGTATTATCTTTTTCCCATTGAAGTACTGTTTCTGCAATGGGTTGTATAATAACCGGAACATCAGAAATTTTTTGTTCATTAATACTGTACTTACTTTGCTTTTCTGCGAACCATAATTCATCTTGATAATACAATGTAGTTAATGGGTATTGTTCAACTGCATTGTGTAGTGCAATTACAGTTGAAGTAGGTATGTTAGATTTGTATAAAACCTGATTGTTTTGTGCTATATAACCGCCATTTAATCCTATTGTAGGAGCAGATTCTAATCCAACAATTTTACTTATTCTACTTATTCCATGCACAGGCCTTGCTGACACTAATACAACCAGTATATTTTTTTCCTTTAATTGTTGAATTGTTTTAATTGTTGCATCGCTAACGGTATGATCTGATTTTAGTAAAGTACCATCAATATCAATGAAAACAGCTTTTAACATAGTATAAAATTTTTTTTTAATAATTCAATTTGTAAAAGTATTGTATCACTTTAACTTTAATAATGCGTGTGTTTAAAGAATAGGCAACTTAATTATTTTTTAATTCATATTACTTTTGTCATTTTTCTTAATTTAATAAGGATCTACATCAATTACCACTTGAATGCTTTTAAAAGGCTGTTGTGCTTTTAGGTTGTTTGTATTTTGTACAATAGCTTGTTTGCATTTTTGAACCAATGCATTGTTTTTAGGAAGTTTAATCAATAATTCCCATATATATAAATTTCTTATTCGTTCAATAATGGGCACAGATGGGCCATTGATGTAAGGTTTAAATTGTGTAGATAATAGTTGCTGAAATTTAATGGCAGCCTCTTCGGCAATGTTTTTGCTTTTGTGTTTAAATGTAATTTTTATGAGTCTTGTAAAAGGCGGGTAATTATAAAGCTTTCTGCTTTCTAATTCAAAATTATATAATGCTTTGAAGTCGTGGTTTTTAATAAAATTCAATACCGGATGTTGTGTATTATTCACTTGTATAAGTACAATGCCTTTTCCGTCTTTCCTTCCTGAACGGCCACTAACTTGTTCCATTAACTGAAATGCTCTTTCATTTACTCTAAAATCGGTAAAGTTTAAAATACTATCTGCATCTATAATACCTACCAATTGTACATTTTCAAAATCTAAACCTTTTACAACCATTTGTGTGCCAACCAACACATCAATTTTATGTTGTTCAAATTGTTGAATTAGTTTGTCGTGGTCATGTTTTCCTCTAACTGCATCCAAGTCCATTCTGGCAATTTGCGCATTGGGTAATGCTTCAACTAGTAGTTCCTCAATCTTTTCCGTTCCAAAATTTTTTTGAATGAAATGTTGACTACCACATGCCATGCAAGTTTGTATTACCGGATAATTTGTTCCACAATAATGACAAATTAATGTGTTTTTTGCTTTGTGATAGGTAAGGGTAACGGCACAGTGTTTACATTGAGGAATCCACCCGCATGTTTGGCACATTAGGTAAGGGGAATATCCTCTTCTATTTTGAAATAAAATAGCTTGTTTTTTTTGTTGAATGGTTTGTTGTAATTGTTGCATTAGCGTTTCACTTACTGCAACTTTCCCTTTCTGTTTACTATGGTTTCTTTTTAAATCTACTATTTCTATTGATGGCATAGCGGCATCGCCAAATCGTTGCAATAATTCTACTAAGCCATATTTTTCTGTTTGGCAATTATAATAGGTTTCAACTGAAGGGGTAGCGCTACCTAATAACACTTTGGCATGTGTTAATGTGCCTAAATAAATAGCAGCATCTCTTGCATGGTAGCGTGGTGCAGGATCTTGTTGTTTAAAACTATTGTCTTGTTCCTCATCAATTATAATAAGTCCTAAATTTTTAAATGGCAATAGAACTGCTGAGCGAGCACCTATAATAACTGCTGATTCTCCATCCTTCACTTTGTTCCAAATCTCAACTCTTTCATTAGCATTAAATTTTGAGTGGTATACCGCAACATATCCACCTAATGAATCTTGCAACCGTCTTATAATTTGAGTAGTTAAAGCAATTTCGGGTAGCAGGTATAATACTTGTTTACCTATTTCAATAGTTTCTTTTATTAACTGAATATATAGTTGTGTTTTGCCACTGGCAGTTACTCCATGTAGCAAACAAACTTGCTTTTGTTGCCATACTGTTTTTATTTGTTGCAATGCAGCATTTTGTATGTCGGATAGTTTAAAGTTGGGTTGAATATTTTTGGGTAGTTGTTTTACTCTGTCAACTATTTTTTTTTGAGCAACAAGCACACCTTTGTCAATCAATGCTTTTAGTTGTGCTGCACTAGCCCCTGATTTTTTTAGTAATTCACTTTGTATTACTTCACCATTTGTTTTTGCAAAATGTAAATAGGCTAAAAGCAATTCTAATTGTTTGGGTGCTTTATTCCATTGGTTTAACAATTTTTCTAATTCAGTTTCATTGGTATAGGGAGTTTGTAACTGTATGAATGTTTCAGTTTTGGGTTTATATTTATCTTGTAAACTTTCCCAAATAAAACAGGCTTTTTTATCTATTAATTTTTTGATAACTGGATATACATGATTGGAAGCTAAGATTTGTTGTACTTCTGTTAAACGAAGTTCTTTTCGTATTTCTAATGCTTCAGCCAATAAAAATTCATCATCAGATAATTCCACACCATCTATAATAAACCCCTCATTCCAAATAAGTATACTTTCGCCACTTAATTTTAAATGTGCGGGAAGGGCGGCTTGCATTACTTCACCTTCACTACATAAATAATATTGTGATAACCATTCCCAAAATTGTAGTTGTGTTTCATAAATTACAGGTAATTCATCTAAAACATTAAGTATGGGTTTGGGTTGAAATAGTTCCGGCTTTTGTTGATGCACCTTTTTTACTATTCCAGCATATTTTTTGTTGCGCAAAGCTACTTCAACACGAATGCCTTTTTTTACAGCTACCTGAAATTCCGGTGGGACTTCCCATGTGTAAGTATTGGGTAATAGAATGGGTATAATTACATCGCAATAAACCGAAGTGGTGGAAGAAGTAATTGAGGGGTACGATGTGAATGCTACTAAATTCATAAATCTTTATACAGGCAATAATCCCTTCAAAATGGGATGACCATTCTAAACATTAAAGTTAAGTTATTTACTTGAGTTATTGCTTGAAATGCTATTCTGGTTGTATTGTAAAATCGCAGCCTCCATTTTTTGATAAACTAGTTGTTTTAATGTTTTTACGCTAAGGTTTTTATCATTTTGATCAAAAATAACAGGTGTTAAAAAAACAGCTTCTGTGGTTCCGGGACTTAGTTGTAAAAAATACTCCGGTGGCATACGTTGTGCGGTTTTCAAAAATATGATTGGTTGTATGGGTGTATTGGTTTCAATAGCAATTCTGAATGCACCATCGTAAAAATCTTTTAAAGGTTGCCCTGTTTCATTAAATGTTCCTTCCGGAAAAATGAAAATTGACAAACCGGTTGCAATTGTTTTTTTTAACGCCTGATAACTTTTTGCTCTTTCTTCTGCACTACTTCTTTTTACCAATATAACTGCACATTTATAAATGTAACCAAATACTGGAATTTTTACCATTTCGTATTTGCCTAAAACTCTATATGGTTGTTTTAACGAATGGATGATGGTTGGGATGTCTATATATGAAGTATGATTGGCCACAAAAATATACTGATGTGTTTTAATGGGTATGGATTCGTAAATAATTTTGTGCTTTATACCAATTAAACCATACCAAATTTTACCCCATATTCTTGCAATAGCATATACTGCATTGCCTCCTTTTACACCAAATAAAGCTACAAAAGCAATAAATGGGAATGCAATGAGCATTAATATGATAAAAATAATTAGTGCATAAACTGAATATATAGTTTGTAAAATTTTTTTCATTTGAATTTTTCTAGAGTCATTTTGATTTAAAATATAAAAATATCTCTAGTAGACTAAATTATTTTTATAGTAATATTTTTCGGAAAATTAAGATTTGTCAGTTTTCTTTTTTCAAATATGCCATATAATGTGCTACCACTACCACTCATGGCTGCATACAAAGCGCCATTTGTGTATAACTGTTCTTTTAGCTTGGCTAAATCTGGATGTTGTTTGAAAACAGGGATTTCAAAATCGTTTACCAAATTATTTTTCCATTTTGTAATATCCTGTTCTACAATATCTAATAAATTCATCTTAGGCATTGTAGGTGTAATTTGTTGAAATGCCCAAGCAGTACTTATGTGTATGGATGGAAACAAAAGAACAAATTGATATTGTTGTAATGGCAATGTTATAGGCTGTAATATTTCGCCACGTCCTTTAGCTAGTGCTGGTTCATTTAGCAAAAAAAATGGGCAATCACTACCAAGAAACAAGGCGTATTTTTGTAGTTGCTGATTTGTTAACTTCAATTGAAAATATTCATTCATTAGTTGTAATACTGCTGCAGCGTCAGAACTGCCTCCGCCCAAACCTGCGCCCATAGGAATGGCTTTGTGTAAGTGCATTTTTATGGAAGGAATATGCGGAAAATCTTTTTTCAATAATTCATATGCTCTTACACATAAATTGGAATTCGTATTCCCGGGTATTGTTAGTCCGGTGGTAGTAAATTGAATATTAATGCTTTCGTTTTTTGTGGGTATTATTTCCAAAGCATCATGCCATGCAATGGGGTAGAAGATTGAATCAATTTCATGGTAACCATCTTCCCTTTTTTTAGTAATGTGTAAGCCTAAATTTATTTTACAATTGGGAAAAACTACCATTGAATTGGAATAAGGAATAATTATATAATTATAGCAAAATCATTTTCTTCTGTTAATTTCATCGCGTATAGCAATAGCTTTTATGTAATCTTCATGCTCTAAAACATCATGTAACAAGCGTTGTAATTCTTCTAAATTCATGCTGGCCAAATCAAGTTCACCTTCTTTATGAGGTTCTTCCATACCAACGGCCTCCATTTTTTGTGGCTCACCGGAAGGTTTATCATCCATTAATATACCGGCATTTTGTAAAATATGTTCATAAGTGTAAATCGGGCAGCCAAAACGAACAGCTAAAGCCAAAGCATCACTCGTTCTGCTATCAATTTCAACCGTATCATGCTCGGAATAACATACTAGGTTTGAGTAGAAAATGCCTTCTTGCAAATCGTTAATAATTACTTCTTGTAACTCAATGTTAAAGGCGTTCATGAAGTTTTTCATTAAATCGTGGGTTAGCGGGCGACTTGGTTTCATGTGTTCCAATGCAACTGCTATTGCCTGAGCTTCAAAACCACCAATTACAATTGGTAATCTACGTAAACCATTCACTTCTCCTAATACTACTGCATAGGAGTGTGTTTGGGTTATACTATGTGAAAGGGCAACAATTTCTAACTCAATTTTTTTCATATCCCCACGAAAATAAAATAATTTTTAAAATTTATTGCAGGCATAAAAATAAAACTTCCTTTTTTAAAAGCATTGTAATTTCTTTTCTTTACAAAAAATAACTTTTTAGTCTATTTAAATCATCTTTAAAATACTTTTTTTAAAGCGCCAATTGTAATATTGCAATATTTATCACTTTTATTAAAAAAATTAAACTTTTGAATCATAAACAATGAAAAGTATTTTGTAAAAAAATAAAATACGTAAAAAGGTTGTGATTAATCTGTTTCTTTGAGCATTCTATTAAATATCCTCTTATTATCAATTTAAAATCAATTGTAATTGTATAAGATAGTAATAACTTTATATATATTCGTAACCTTTTTTTATATAGTGTTTACGCGACAGCCTGATTATTTTGATAGTGAAACTACTTATGGTACTATTAGAATGAAAGATACTGCCAACCAGTTAATTCCTTTTGCAATTTTTCATGTTGCTTCAGATAGTTTTTCTGTAAAGGCTGCTTATCCATTTTTAAATTTAGTAAGTGGGCAAAGGGTAATGATTATTTATAACACTGCTAAGCCTAATAATGCGGCAGTTTATAGGAGCTGGGGTTATTGGTTTAAATGGGATGAAATATTGGGTTCTATTTTAATTGCACTTGTTTTTTGGGGTGTTGCTGTTTTGTTGAACAAAAACCCTGTTGAAGAAAGCTTAAGGGAACAGATGACTATACAGGAAGTAACTTCAAAGCGAAAATATGATTGATGGTTGAACTGACTTATCGTTTAAGGAATCGTTTCATATCGCGTTCAGCATCTTTTTGTTTAATGGATTCTCTTTTATCATGAAGTTTTTTACCACGGGCAAGTCCAATTTCTACTTTTACTAAATTATTTTCATTAAAAAATATGCGTAAGGGTACTATGGTATAGCCTTTATCTTTTAGTTTTAGTTCCCACTTTTTTAGTTCTCTTTTTTTTAATAGTAGTTTTCTGTCTTGTACTGCAATATGATTATTGTGTGTTCCTAATTTATATTCAGCAATATAAAGGCCACGTAGCCATAGTTCACCTTTGTCAAACAAGCAAAATGCATCATTAAAGCTCACTTTACCTTCTCTAATACTTTTTACTTCGGTTCCTAATAATACAATGCCTGCTACTAATTTATTTTCAATAGCATAGTTAAAAAAAGCCTGTCTGTTGTTCATTTCTTTTGCCATACAAGTACAAATGGTGAAACTTTACTGACAATTGGCTTTATTTGAAATAATACAACCAGCCAATAGTTTAATTGCCGAATAATGTAATTAAATCTGAAATTTTGTTTTTTAATTTCTTTCTGTCGATAATAAAATCTAAGAAACCATGGTCAAGCAAAAATTCGCTTTTTTGAAATCCTTCAGGTAAATCTTTTTTGATGGTTTCTTTAATTACTCTGGGTCCGGCAAATCCAATTAATGCGCCGGGTTCAGCAATATTTAAATCGCCTAACATACCAAAGCTGGCAGAAATACCACCGAAAGTAGGATCGGTGAGTAAAGATATATAAGGAAGTTTGGCATTACTTAATTGTGATAGTTTACCACTTGTTTTTGCTAATTGCATTAGGCTAAAAGCACTTTCCATCATTCGGGCGCCACCACTTTTTGATATTACCATGTAAGGTAAACGATGTTGTATACAATAATCAACAGCTCTGCTGAATTTTTCGCCCATAACACTGCCTAATGAGCCACCAATAAACTCAAAATCCATGCATGCAATTACAATTTTTTTACCATTAATAGGGCCGACAGCTACACGCATTGAATCTTTCAAGTTGGTTTTAGACCGAATTTCGTCTAATCGCTGCTGATAATTTTTTAAATCGGTAAAGTGTAAAAAATCCTTACTAATAATTTCATCAAACAAGGTTTGATATTCCTGATTATCAAATAAAAAATCAAAATATTCCTGGCTTCCAATACGATGATGATAGTTACATTTTGGGCAAACAAACAATTCTTCTTCTAAGTCTTTCGTAGTAGATATATAATTACAGTTAGGACATTTACTCCAAAGTCCTTCAGGGGTTTCTTTTTTATCGGCTGTAGAGGTTAAAATTCCCTTTTTGCCACGCTTAAACCAACTTCTTTTCTGGCTTTCCTCTTCTTTTTGGGTTTCCTCGTCACCAGTTAAATTATGTTCTATATTTTCTTCTAATTCTTTTTTCATGCTTATCATCATTTTTCAACTTGTTAAAATGTACCTACCCATGAAACGTACATATTCCATTTGAATAAGCAGAACAAGGGGTATAGTATACTATAAACAGATTATTGAAGGTAGCAAAAATAAGGTTGTTTACCTAAACAGCACTTATTTACTGCTTAACCTACTGCAAAATAAACAGATAATACTCCAAAAAACAATAGCCACCCATTATTTTGAGTGGCTAAATGCTTATTTTAGAAAAATTATGCATTTTTATTAATGCAATTCAAATCTTCGAATGCTTCAGTTAAACGCAAAATGAAATTTTCTTCTCCTTTTCTTAACCAAACACGAGGGTCATAATGTTTTTTATTTGGCATGTCAGGACCTTCAGGGTTGCCTAATTGGCTTTGTAAATACGCTTCATTTTTTTTGTAATTATTCAACACACCTTCCCAAAAAGCCCATTGCATATCTGTATCAATGTTCATTTTGATAACTCCATATCCAATGGCTTCATGAATTTGTGCTTTAGGTGAACCGCTTCCGCCATGAAAAACAAAGTTTACAGGTTTTTCTTCAGTATTTAAATGTTGTTGAATATATACCTGGCTATTGTGTAAAATTTCAGGACGTAAATGTACATTGCCCGGACTGTAAACACCATGTACATTACCAAATGCAGCAGCTATAGTAAATAAATTACTTATTTTACTTAGGGCAACGTAAGCTTGTTGCACCTCCTCGGGTTGTGTATATAATTTGTGGTTTTCAACATCAGAATTATCAACGCCATCTTCTTCACCCCCTGTAACTCCTAGCTCAATTTCCAAACTCATGCCTAAAGGCTTCATTCTTTTTAAATATTCTACCGAAGTAGAAATATTATAGTCTAAAGCATCTTCAGAAAGGTCAAGCATATGTGAACTAAATAGCGGTTGTTTTTTTTCTTTAAAGAATTGTTCACCCGCATCAATTAAACCACTTACCCAAGGCAACCATTTTTTTGCTGCGTGGTCAGTATGTAAAACTACAGGAACACCGTAATATTTTGCCACATTGTGAACGTGTAATGCACCAGAAATAGCACCGGAAATATTGGCTTGATAATTATCGTTAGGCATGCCTTTTCCTGCAATAAATTGAGCGCCACTATTTGAAAATTGTATAATAACGGGAGAGTTAACTTTTGCTGCAGTTTCTAACACGGCATTAATTGAGTTAGTACCAATACAATTTACAGCGGGTAATGCAAATTTATTGTCTTTTGCATCTTTATACAATGCAGCTAGTTCTTCGCCAAATAATACTCCGGGTTGATACTTTTTCATGATGAATTTTTTGTTGTGGTTAAATGGTAAATTATTGTGGTGAATAGTTTTTTGCTGTTTTTTTAACAGCTAATTCATTTTCGGTTGCAAAGATACTAATAGTTGATAAAAACATTTGTTAGTATTTGTTTTTATTAACCAACGATTAATTGTTTTTTTGAATATTTTCTATTAATATTTTGAAATAAGCAACACTGTGTAATAATCTGCTTCCGTACCAACTAAACATTTCACCATCAACCAAAATAATGGTGGAATTCGGAAGCATTTGCTGAAAATAATGGATGTGTTTTTCTTGAAAAGGAAAGGGTTCTGATGATAGTAAAATGAATTCTGGTTCGGTTGTAATGAATTCTTGTTCAGTTATGGATGGATAACGTTTTTTGTTTTCAAAAACGTTTAAAAAACCACACAGCGTTAGCATTTCATGAATGAATGTTTGAGCTGCAGCCACCATTAAAGGTTGTTTCCATATTATATAAGCTGCTTTTTTGCTTGGTTGCAAAGACTTTAATAATGAAAAATTATTTTGAATATTTGTTGCGCATTGATCGGCTAACGCATTCTTCCTGCATATTTCACCCATTTGATGAATCATGCTTAAGGCATCATCTAAATTATTAATATCAGTTACCCAAACCGGTGCAATGTGGCTAAGGGTTTCTATTTGTTCACGTACATTTTCCTCTTTGTTGGCAATAATAAGATCTGGTCTTAATGCTTTAATTTTTTCAATGTGTAGTTGTTTAGTGCCGCCAACAATAGTTTTACTATGTTTCCATTCGGGTGGGTGAACACAAAATTTAGTAATACCTACTACATAGTCTTCCATTCCCAACGTGTATAGTAATTCTGTTTGAGAGGGTACTAATGAAATAATTTTTTTGGGTGGATTTGAATAAGGTAATGGTAATTTAGAATGGTTAATAAAAAAATGCATATTTCAAATGTACATCATTTGCCTATGAAAGCATGATTGCAGTAAGTAAGAATGACATTGATTTGCTAATGGTATTTATACCAGCTTCCTGTATTCACAATGCAAACATTTTCGTGGGCATCAATCCAGTTTTTTTCCGTTAATTTTTTAAATCCTGCAAATGCAGCAGCCCCTTCCGGGGAAAGTAATAGCCCTTCAGTTTTTGCTATTTCTTCAATACTTTTTTGTATTTCTACTTCGCTAACATCAATACCCGTACCGTTACTTTCAATAATTACTCGTAACATACTTTTTTCTGCAAATGGTGTGGGTACCACTAGGCCATTCGCTATGGAGTATTGGGGTTGAAAATTGTTTTGCTTTTGTCCGTTTTTAATAATCTGTATCATGGGATTACAATTTTTTGTTTGTACAATTACCATTCTTGGTTTTTTATCGAATGTTATCCAGTTTAACTCTTCTAATTCATGAAATGCTTTCCATATTCCAATTAAGCCGGTTCCACCGCCGGTTGGGAAAATAATAACATCGGGCAATTGCCAGTTAAGTTGCTCTGCAATTTCGTAGCCTAAAGTTTTTTTTCCTTCCAATCTATAGGGTTCTTTCATAGTACTTAAATTGAAGGCACCGGTTTTTTGTGCAATTTCTTCGGCAACCTTACCACATTGCTGAATAAATCCTGGAATTTGAAGTAGGGTTGCACCATAAAGTTGAACCTCCTCTTTAATAATAGAAGCACTGCTTTCAGGCATAACTATGGTAGCATTTATTTTAGCTTTAGCACAATAAGCACTTAAAGCACCACCGGCATTACCGGCTGTTGGTATAACACAATGTTCAATACCTAATTCTTTCGCTTTTGAAATGGCAACACTTAAACCTCTGGCTTTAAATGAGCCGGTAGGATTTACCCCTTCATCTTTTAAATAAACTGTATTAACCTTATAACGGTTACTTATTTTGTTAAGGGTATGTATAGGGGTAAATCCTTCATTTAAGCTTACAATATTTTGTTCATCAAAAACCGGTAACATGTTGGCATAACGCCAAAGGCTTTGTGTTTTTGAATGAATTTTTATTGCAGGTAATGCATTGCTATTGTAAACGGTAAATAATGGCTCATTGCAGCAAGTAGCAAAAGTTTGTATAGTGTGAATATTGTATTGCTTGCCGCAGTTTGGGCAGGTTAGGAGTGCGGCTGCAGATATGGTTTTACTAAGTGTTTTCACACTGTAAAACTAAGTAGGCACTATAACTAATTTGTGTGTAATGTTGTTATATACTATAACTTTTAGTGATAAGCGTTTTGTGCAGTTTTTATGAATTGTTTATTCAAATTACTGATTTCGCCTTTACGTTGAATGAAATAGAAGTTGCGAACAATATTCAATCCGTCAAAACTTACTTGTTTTAGTTCGCCATATTTTAACTCTTTAATAACAGAGCGACGGGGTAGAAATCCCAAACAATCCGAAGCAATAATAAAATTTTTAAGTGCTTCAGTTCCTCCTAATCGAACTTTTATGTTTAAGTTATTGAATAGAATTTTATGTTTTTCCAATTGCTTTTTTAGTACTGCTAATGTACCACTACCACGTTCACGGATAGCTAATGGTATTTGATATAAATCTTGTACTTGATAATTTTTCTTTTTTGCCCACTTGCTTTGACTACTGCATACTGCAATTACTTCATCGGTAATAAAGGGTAAATAGCTAACATTGGTTAATTGACCTTTTTCTTCAATAATACCCAAATTAATTTCCTTATTCAGCAAAGCATCTAAAACAATTTCTGTATTTCGGTTTAATAAACTGATATTGATATTGGGGTATTGCTTGTGAAATACAGATAAAACTTTTGGTAGAATGTACAAAGCTACGGTTGTACTTGCCCCAAGTTTTAAATTGCCTTCAGCTTCTATGGCATTTGATAGAGCAGTTATATCAAACAACGTTTGTTCTTGTATGCGTTTTACTTCGGTTAATCTTTCATATAATAAATTACCGGCAGGGGTAAGTTCAATATACATACCCCGCCGGTCGAATAATTTAGTTTTATAAAGAAATTCAAGTTGCTTAATGTTTTTACTGATAGCCGGTTGAGACATATACATTTGTTCTGCAGCCTTTGAAAAACTTTTTTGTTTGGCTACTTCCAAAAATACTTCATGTTGCGGCGAAAGCATAAACAGCAATTTATTTGATTAACGTCCCAGACTTTGTAGTACATCATATTTTGTAATAATGTGGTAGTCGCCTTTTTCATCACACGCCAATACGGCACCGTTGGTTTTATTGATTAGAGAGCCTAATTTTTCAACTGGAGATGCCATATCAACAATAGGAAAGGCAGGCTCTAAAACATGGCTAATTGCTTGTGTTTTAATTTCAGGGTTAGAAAACATTTTAATAAATAGTCCTCCTTCACTTATGGCTCCTACAATTTTATTATTTTCCATTACAGGAATATATTCAATATCGTATTTTTCCATCAAAGCTACAGCTTCGGCAACTGATTGATTAGGGGTAACGCTAATCAGTTTTTTGTGTGCACGTGCATTAATAATGTCTTTGCAGGTTTTAACTTCTAAAAATCCGCGTTCAATCATCCACTGATCGTTATAAATTTTTCCGACATAACGACTGCCATGATCGTGAAAAATACAAACCACTAAATCATCTTTTTTTAATTTGTGTTTCAATTGTATTAAACCTTGAAAGCAACTTCCTGCACTATAACCACAAAATAAGCCTTCTTCCTTAGCTAAACGCCTAGCCACAATTGCCCCGTCTTTATCTGTTACTTGTTCAAAGTGATCAATAAAGCGCATATCATAATTTTTGGGTACAAAATCTTCCCCAAATCCTTCACTGATATAAGGGTGAACATATGACATATCCACCTCACCGGTTTGGTAATAGTGTGTAAGTAATGAACCATATACATCTATTGCCCAAACTTGTATGTTCGGATTTTTTTCTTTTAAATACATGGCTGTTCCTGTAATAGTGCCACCTGTACCGGCAGTGCAAACTAAATGGGTAATTTTCCCATCGGTTTGTTCCCAAATTTCGGGGCCGGTACTTTCATAATGAGCCTGACGGTTGGCTAAATTATCGTATTGGTTCATATAACAGGAGTTGGGTATTTCCTGACTTAAACGTTTAGCAACGCTATAATAACTGCGAGGGTCATCGGGCATTACATTGGTTGGGCAAACAATAACTTCTGCACCAACTGCTTTTAAAATATCAGCCTTTTCTTTACTTTGTTTGTCGGTGGTTACAAATATGCATTTATAACCTTTTATACAAGCTGCTAAAGCAAGTCCCATGCCTGTATTACCACTGGTTCCTTCAATAATAGTTCCGCCTGGTTTTAAGCGACCTTCTTGTTCAGCAACCTCTACCATTTTTAAAGCCATACGGTCTTTAATAGAGTTTCCTGGATTAAAGTAATCCACTTTAGCTACAACTGTACAAGGAAAATCTTTTGTAACGCGGTTTAAGCGTATCATAGGAGTGTTACCTATGGTTTCTAAAATGTTGTTTTTTATTTCCATCATGGCATTTGTTATGTTGCAAATGTAGGTTTTTCGGCATTTTTAGTATTAAAGAATAATAATATTATGTTATGCAAATAACAATTGTTTATGTCAAATTAGATGATTTTATTCATCAATTCTAACCGAAGTAAAAAACGAATGTTGCTGGTTTGAAGGAATTTTATAGTTTTTCCCCCTATTTTTGTCTACTTCATTTTAAATTTTAAAAACTTAGAACCAGAACTAATGATGAACAATTTGTTTTATGCTGTACCTATCATGGGTATTATTGGTTTATTGTATACACTGATACAATTTAAATGGGTGGCCAGGCAAGATGCCGGCAACAGCAAAATGAAAGATATTAGTACCTACATTGCTGAAGGGGCTATGGCCTTTTTAAAAGCAGAGTGGAAAGTATTGGGTTATTTTGTTGTTTTAGTGGCTATTTTATTGGCTTTTATGGCACAAAGTAATGCTAATAGCCATTGGAGTATTGCTATAGCGTTTATCATTGGTGCTGTTTGCAGTGCCGTTGCCGGTTTTATTGGTATGCGTGTTGCAACTAAAGCTAATGTGCGTACAGCACAAGCAGCTCGCAGTAGTTTAGCCAAAGCATTAAAGGTTTCATTTACCGGTGGTTCGGTAATGGGCTTGGGAGTAGCTGGATTGGCTGTATTGGGTTTAGGAGCTTTATTTATTATTTTA
Organism: Hydrotalea sp.; assembly: GCF_049968455.1. Taxonomy (NCBI): domain Bacteria; kingdom Pseudomonadati; phylum Bacteroidota; class Chitinophagia; order Chitinophagales; family Chitinophagaceae; genus Hydrotalea; species Hydrotalea sp. The sequence continues at coordinate 44,837 of NZ_JBMFQT010000010.1, forward strand.
AAACAAATATTCGCTCCAGATAGTGCTTCTACAAGCACCGAAATGATTAAAACAATTGAGGTTTTGACCGGTTTTTCATTAGGAGCTGAAAGTATTGCATTGTTTGCAAGAGTAGGTGGTGGTATTTATACTAAGGCTGCTGATGTTGGTGCCGATTTAGTGGGTAAGGTAGAAGCAGGTATTCCTGAAGATGATCCACGTAACCCTGCCACTATTGCTGATAACGTGGGTGATAATGTAGGCGATGTTGCCGGTATGGGAGCCGATTTATTTGGTTCGTATGTGGCTACAGTGTTGGCTACAATGGTATTAGGTCAGGAAACGATTTCCAACGATAATTTTGGAGGCTATGGCCCCATTTTATTACCTATGATGATTGCTGGCATTGGTATTTTATTTTCCATTATTGGAACTTTCTTTGTTAGAATTAGTGAAAATGCCGGTATTAATACATCTAACGTACAAAATGCCTTAAATCTTGGAAACTGGGGAAGTATCATATTAACTGCGTTGGCTTGCTTTGGTTTGGTTACTTACATTTTACCAGATAATATGGTTTTAAGAGGACATGAATTTTCACGTTGGGGTGTTTTAGGTGCAATTGGTGTAGGTTTATTAGTAGGTACCCTTATGAGTATAATTACTGAATATTATACCGCAATGGGTAAAAAACCTGTATTAAGTATCATTAAGCAGTCTTCAACCGGTCATGCTACCAATGTTATTGGTGGATTGGCAGTTGGTATGGAAAGTACATTTTTACCCATATTGGTTTTAGCGGGCGGTATTTGGGGCGCTTATGCTTGCGCTGGTTTATATGGTGTAGCCATTGCGGCCGCTGGTATGATGGCAACTACAGCTATGCAACTAGCTATTGATGCTTTTGGTCCTATTGCTGATAATGCCGGTGGTATAGCAGAAATGAGTGAATTGCCAGGTGATGTTCGCGAAAAAACAGATGTATTAGATGCTGTGGGTAATACTACTGCGGCCACAGGTAAAGGATTTGCTATTGCTTCTGCAGCACTTACTGCCTTGGCTTTGTTTGCTGCATATGTAGGTGTAATTAACAATAATGGTTACGCCATGCACGGTATTGATATATATAAAGCAAAGGTTTTAGCCAGTTTATTTGTTGGGGGTATGATACCTTTTATTTTTTCATCATTAGCCATTCGTGCAGTTGGTCAAGCCGCAATGTCAATGGTGGAAGAGGTTCGACGTCAATTTAAAAATATACCCGGTATAATGGAAGGAACTGGAAAACCTGAGTATGATAAATGTGTGGCTATTTCTACTGCTGCATCCATTAAAAAAATGATGTTGCCGGGTGCTATTACTATACTTGCTCCTTTATTAATTGGCTTCATATTGGGCCCAGAAGCTTTAGGTGGGTTTTTAGCGGGTGCAACAGTAAGTGGCGTTTTAATGGGTATGTTCCAAAACAATGCCGGAGGTGCTTGGGATAATGCCAAGAAATCTTTTGAAAAAGGGGTAGAAATTAATGGAGAAACATTTTATAAAAAATCAGATCCACACAAAGCCTCAGTAACCGGTGATACCGTGGGTGATCCATTTAAGGATACTTCCGGACCTTCGATGAATATCTTAATTAAATTAATGTCAATTGTTTCCTTAGTTATTGCTCCAACTTTAGCCCATATTCACAAATCTGATGACGGAGTCGTTAAAGCCCAAACCATTGAAATTTCTGTATCTGATTCTACACAAAATTTACATGGGCATGGTACTTTTTCAATTGGAGACCCATCAACCAATCAACTTTTACAAGATTTGCGTAAGGATGGCATTATTCAGACCAATGATGCTAAAATTGAAATTCGAGATAGTAAAATTTTTGTAAACGGAAAAGAACTATCTGAAGATTTACAGGAAAAATATAAAGTGAACCTAAAATAAGTTTTCACTATTGTAAGAAAAGGCTATCTCAGAAAATGCTGGGGTAGCCTTTTTCATTTAAGTAAACAAATGGAATATTAATATTTTTAATAAAATGGGCTGTTATTTTACATTTTGAATACATCCACTTTGCTTTAAAATTTGTAAATTCGGATTTATAATATTTTGCTTGTCATGCCACAGTTTCCTAACATTTTATTACATGCTGTACCGGCGTTTATTTTGTTAATTATAGTTGAGGTAGTTTATGCCTATCATATACAAAAAGATTTGTATAACATAAAAGATACAGCTACCAGTATTGCATTGGGTTTGGGGAATTTGATAACAGGTATTTTTACCAAAGGGTTGATTTTATTATTCTTTTCTTGGTTATATACATATCGTTTTTTTACTATTCCGTATACAGCATGGTGGGCTTGGATATTATTGTTTTTTGCTGACGATTTTAGTTATTATTGGTTTCACCGATGCTCGCATACTATTCGTTGGTTTTGGGCCAGCCATGTAGTGCATCATTCCTCTGAGCAATACAATTTAGCAGCAGCATTACGTCAAACCTGGACGGGGAATTTAACCGGATCATTTGTGTTTTGGTCGTGCATGCCGCTGGTCGGGTTTCATCCTGCCATGATATTGTTAATGCAATCCATTAGCTTACTCTACCAATTTTGGATACACACTCAGGCCTTACAAAAAATGCCCCGCTGGTTTGAGTATATCTTTAATACTCCTTCTCATCATCGTGTGCACCATGGAAGTGATATTTTGTATTTAGATAAAAATCATGCAGGCACTTTAATTATTTGGGATAGACTGTTTGGTACTTTTCAAGAGGAAGTCTTTACACCCACTTTTGGGTTAACTAAAAATGTAAATACTTACAATCCTATTAAAGTTGCTTTTTTTGAATGGCTTAAAATATTTAAGGATATTCGAAAATCGCCCCGCATTGCACACATTTTGAGGTATTTATTTGCACCTCCCGGATGGAGCCACGATGGCAGTAGCATTACTACGAAACAATTACGTGAAAAACTAAAGCAAGAACAACAAAAATCTGAATAATCTTTTATCATTTTATTTACAAAAACCATCGTAATTTGCTTACGAATTTAATCGTATGAAATGACGATAATGTTATTGATGTTTTTTTAATATTTTCATATTAATGAATATGCTATGAAATCAATAAAACCCACAGAAAGTGAATTGGAAATTTTGCAGGTATTGTGGCAAAAGGGGAATGCAACGGTAAGAGAAGTGCATGAAGTGTTATGCTTGCATAAAGATGCGGGATACACTACCACTTTAAAATTAATGCAAATTATGCATGAAAAAGGCTTGGTAAGTAGAAATGAACAAAGCAAAACGCATATTTATAAGGCCAATGTGTCTAAAGAAAATACTCAACAGCAATTACTTGGTAAAATGATTAATAGCTTGTTTGAGGGTTCTGCATCCGCTCTTGTTATTCAAGCTTTAGGTAATACGAAACCAAGTGCTAATGAAATTGAAGCCATTGAGCAATTATTGGATGAGCTAAAAAATGCTGAATAAAATGAGTGGTTACCAATCATTTTTAATTCACTTGGGCAATGCCATTATTTGGAATTTGTTTATAGGAGCCATTCTATGGTTTTTGTATGTGCTTATTAAACAATTGCTGCCTAATAAAGTTATATTTCATTTTAATTTTTCATTTGCCGCTTTAATTTTACTAGGACTATTTTTTATTACTGCAAGTGTATACTTTTATTTCAATTCAAAGGATTTAAATCCACCTTATTTAGATGAAATAAGTGAGTTTTCTATTGCTCAAAACCTTGCATGGCCAAAAACAGTTATTCAATCCTATATAATATATTGCCTTAGTGTTATTTATATCATTGGACTTCTTTGGCAAATTATTAAATGGCCCTTTATTTTAAAGCACAAAAAAAAGCTTTACAGTATTATCAATCATCAAGTACCTGAAACTATTCATTTGTTCATTGAAAAGCAAAAGCAAGTTTTAAATATTCAAAAAAAAGTGATAGTTTACTTGGTTCAAGAAATTGTAAGTCCTGTAACGATTGGTTTTATAAAACCCATAATTTTATTACCTGTTGCTAGTATCACAAATTTATCTACTGCAGCTATAGAAGCTATTTTGGTACATGAATTGGCACATATTCGTCGCAATGATTATTTAATCAACTTTATTGCGAAAATTCTGCAATCCATTTTGTTCTTTAATCCATTCGTAAACTTTCTCCTACGTGAAATGAATACTTCACGTGAAATTATTTGTGATCAATATGTTCTGCAACAGCAATATTCGCCTATGTTTTATGCCAATTCATTGTTACAATTATCAAAACTAAGTAATATTCAATTATCGCCTGTGTTATCAATGCCTGCTGTTCAAAACAAAGGAGTATTATTATTAAGAATTCAACATATTGTACAGTTTGATAAAATGCCAAAACCTGTTTCAATTTTGCATAATGCCAAAATTTTTATGGCTGGCTTTTATGTTTTGTTGGCAATGGCAATATTCTATTTTATCACTTTCAATGTTAGTTTTAAAAATACTGTTGATTATAGTAAAAATAAGAATAGGGAAATCCTTGCTGCTACTAATATAGCAAGTGTTATTCCACTACAATCAGCAGCAAGCAGACCAACAAAAATATTAGCTCCACAAAAGCAATTATTAGCGAGCAAAAAAAAGCCCAATCCTGTAAGACTTAAAAGTATAAATCCAATTATTGATAAAGTAATTGAATCGAATCAGGATGAAGTAAACACCAACAATAATTCTCAAGATCTTTCATTTATACCGGTTAAACAACTTTTGTCATCTGCCATAAATGAAGATGAAGCAATACAATCTTCGTTTAAAATTAAACAAATAAGCGACATTCATTATAATCATTCAACAATAGGCTATCGGATGTATTTTATTCAAAAAGTAGATAAGCAAACGCATACTACTGAGCCTTACGGTTATATTATGGAAGTACAAAAACAGTTACCGGGTATAGATGGTGAAGTACATATTGTTCGCGACTATTATTGGCATCTTTATCCTAATAACGAAATAAAACTAAAACCGATTGTACCTGTAATTACTGATTCTACTATCATGAATAATGTTTTTAATTAGCCTTACCATAAACGTTGTGGGCAACGGCTTGCATAATGATTATTGAGTAACAATCCAATTACTATTTCATGTGTGCCACTACTAACGGTACCTAATATGGATGTGCTATAATCATATGAATATCCAACGTTTAACAAACTATTTATATTTACTCCAAGCATACCGGCAAAACCATTTTTATATCTAATTGAAAAGCCTGTCCACAAAAGGTCACGATATTGCACCTTCACATTCATATCAATACCAATCGGTAAGGGTTGTATGTATCTAAGCTGAAAGGAGGGAAGTGCAGAAACATCATCAGATAGCGGAAATTGATAACCGCCAGTAAAAAATAAATGAGGTACTAATTTTCCGGGGAGAATTCCTACCGGTTGTGTGGAAAAATAAATATCATCAGGCAGCAATTGTTGTACTGATAATCCCAGAAAATAATGTGCACTGTATAACCATAATCCGGCACTTAAGTCTGGTTTTAGTCGATTGATGGTATTGGCATTTGCAACTGCTGGATCTACAGGAACTGCAAAATTTAAATTGCCTGTATTTAAATTAAGTTGCGCAATACCTAAAGAAACACCTGCTGATAAATTGGTAGTAGCATTTAAACCTACGTGGTATGCATAGGTAGCAGCTGCTGAAAATCTATTTAATGAACCGGCTTTGTCATTCAATATGGTTAAACCAACTCCGGCATGTGCCGATGCACTGGTATAATTTCTCCAATAAGCTTGACCTAAAGGGTTTTCCCCTGGGGTACTGAAACTGGTTGCAGTAGTTTGCGGATAGTTTTGTTTATGTAAAGGACCTTGTATGGTAAAGTAAGTGGTAACTGGTGCATCCGTTAAGCCGGCCCACTGTATCCGTTCACTCAATTTTACATCTGTGTAATTTTCAATGCCTGCAACAGCCGGATTAATAATAAAATTATTTAAAATGTATTGTGTATAATAAGGTCGTTGTTGTGCAAATGCAGAAACAATGTTTAAAATAATTGATAGCAAAAAAAGGCAGCGCAGTTTCATTGTATTCAGTATCGAAAATATTGTATTTTAACCACAATTAATCGTGGGTAAAATATTTTCTGATATCTATCAATTTTAAAAACCCTTAAATTATTCCTCTACTCTTGAAGTATCAGAGGTTCCCGAGAAAACTGAAGTTAATTTTCTGGCACTGTAAATATTTCTATTGTATTTATTGCCTAGTATAATTAGGGTTGCAGTATCATTAATTAATCTTGTAAAGACAGTATTGTTGCCATGCCACCAACCGTTATGATAAATAATGGGCCCATTGGTGCCATCCAGCAGCATTCTCCAGCCTAATCCATAGTTATGGTTCGATCTGGTTTCGTGGCTTTGTGGCTCAAAGGCCATGCTTAAAGTTTGGGGACGTACAAAAGTGCCTTCATACAATGCTCTATCCCATAGCAACATATCTCTAACTGTGCTGTAAACATTCTTATCGCCATATATACAATCTAGCTTTTCTAATTTAAATGGCGCTTTATTGGCTTGATAAGAGGGAACATAATTAGCTGTATCGGCAATGTTAAACACAAATGTGTGCTTCATGTCCAACACATTAAATACACTATCTTTCATGTATTGTGGAAAAGGAATGTGTGTTACACGTTCTATGATAAGTGCCAATAAGGCATAATTGGTGTTACAGTAATGAAAAGTTTTGTTAGGTAAAGCTAAAATTGCAGGTTTGTATTTTACCATGTAGTTTAACACATCTTCATTGGTTTGAAAGCCTTTCACTTCATTGCCCGATGCTACAAAGTGTACCACTTTAACGCGCCTTCCGCGTTTGTTTCTTGTATAAGTAACAACGGCCTTCTTTTCATCCATAAAATAAACATAATTGGGTAAGCCGCTTCTATGCGATAATAACTCGGTAATGGTTATGTTTTGATAAGGAAATTGTGGAAAAAATTTTTGTAATGTATCAGTTAAATTTATTCTTCCCTGCTCCCATAAACGCAATAAAGTCATTGCAGTAAAAGTTTTTGAAATGGAAGCCAGGTGAAATGGATCATCCGCAGTTAATTTTTCATTGTTTTTAAAATTATAGTAACCATGGTAATCTTCAAATACCACTTCGCCGTTTTTGGCCATTAAAATGGCACCATTAAAACCTTTATCTAACAAATCTTTTTTGTATAAGGGTTCAATGGCATCAGCATAGGCCTGTTTTTGTTCCGGCGTTAATGGATTAAAATGAAAAGTTTCTGCCTGAATAGTAACGGGCTGATTTTTAGGCTCTTGTTGTGATTGACATGATGAGATAAAGCAAGAAAATATAGATGATAATAACAATAGTTTTCGCATGCGGTAAAGTTTCAAAAGGCGCAAATATAAAGTATAAAATATGGTATTGACGTTAATCAAAAACAAAAGTAAATTTTATGGCAACTGAACATTTGCTAAATATGATTTAATTTAGCACGCATGAGCAAGCAACCAACCAACCCAACAAGTTATCCGAAAGAAAAAATTAATATACTGCTGTTGGAAAATATAAGCGACAAAGCAGTACAATTTTTTAAACAAAATGGATACATTAATGTAAAAAAGTTAAATGGCGCTTTAAGCGAAGCCCAACTAATAGATGCTGTAAAAAATGTACATTTAATAGGCATTCGTTCCAAAACCCAAATTACCGAGAATGTTTTAAAAGCGGCCACTAAATTGCAGGCAATTGGCTGCTTCTGCATTGGCGTAAATCAGGTAAATTTAAAAGCTGCTACCGAAAATGGCGTTGTGGTATTCAATGCACCTTATAGCAACACACGAAGTGTAGCTGAATTGGTAATTGCATTGGCCGTTATGCTTATACGCAGAATACCCGATAAAAATAAAGCCGCACATGAAGGCATTTGGTTAAAAGAAGCTAAAGGCAGTTTTGAATTGCGTGGCAAAACCTTAGGTATTATTGGTTATGGCAACATAGGTTCACAAGTTAGTGTATTGGCCGAAGCAATGGGTATGAAAGTGCGGTTTTACGATATTGAAAACAAATTACCATTAGGCAATGCGTCAGCATGTAAATCGTTGAAGGAATTGGTAAGTACTGCCGATATTATTACGTTGCATGTGCCTGAAACAGCGCAAACCAAAAATTTAATTTCCAGGTCTGTAATTAAAAATTTTAAGCCGGGAGCCATTTTACTGAATTACGCTCGTGGTGAAGTGGTTGATTTGAAAGCTTTAGCAGAAGCCATACAGGCCGGATTAGTTGGCGGTGCTGCCATTGATGTATTTCCCTGGGAACCTGAAAAAAACGGCGACCATTTTGAAACACCTTTGCAAGGTTTGCCTAATGTAATTTTAACACCACACATTGGCGGATCAACCGAGGAAGCACAGGAGAATATTGGTGAGGATGTTAGTGCCAAGTTGTTTAATTATTTGGAACGTGGTATTACCAATGGCTCACATACCGTCCCTGCCATTAGTTTGCCGGCAGTTGAGGGTTCGCATAGAATTTTGCACATTCACTACAATAAGCCGGGGGTGTTAAGTGCCATTAATACGGCCTTGTCTGAACACCATATTAATATAGTTGGTCAATATTTAAAAACCAATGATACGATTGGTTATGTTGTTTTAGATGTAGATAAAAAATTATCTAAACAAGCTGCCGAATTATTAAAGGGCGTAAAAGAAACGATTAAAGTGCGCATGTTATATTAGTGCTTGTAAAGAGGTAGGTTACTTTTTTTGGCCAACTTCGAAACAATAAATATTATATGAGAATTTTATTGCATGAAAATAAATAAAGCGATAAGCCTTTGCATACTCTTTAGTACTTTTTTTGCAAATGCTAATGCCTATAACCTGAAAGGAATAGTGGTGGATGCTGCTACCAATAAACCATTAAGTGGAGTTTATATTTATATAAATCAATCGGAAAAGTTAGCAATTACTCAAACTGATGGCTCGTTTGAATTAAAAAATGTAACTGCACCCGAAGCCGATATTATTGCCACACAAAAAGGTTTTGAAACATTGCAGTATCATGTACAGTATCAAAAAATTCCTGCATTGCTCAAATTTGAAATGCAACCCATTGAAAACAAATGTTGGTTAAATTGGATAGGAAATAATACAGAAAAGGGAAAAGAATGGTTTCAGCTATTTCAAAACTTTTATATGGGTCATTCTGCTAATGCCGCGCAATGTGAAATGTTGAATGCTGATGTTTTACATTTTAATTGGGATGATTCAACACAAATTCTGAATGTTGTCACCGATGGGCCATTATTGGTTAGCAATGAGGCTTTAGGATATTTGCTCATTATGAATTTTGAAAGTTTTAAAATGAATAAGAACGGCGATTTGCTATATGATGTATCAATGGGTTTCAAACCGCTACATTCAGGCAATCCATCTATTTTGTATAAATGGAAAAATAATCGCATTCAAAACTTTGCAACCAGTCAGGTTTCGTTTTGGTATAGTTTATATGCAGATAGTTTAAAACAAAATGGATTTGCTGTTCAGTTTATTCAAAGAATATTTGAAGATGAGCCAGGTTATACAGCTGCCATTGCTAATAAAAAAAATACAACAGGCATTCAGTCGGTTAAAGCAGGTAATGCAATTGTAAAGAAAAAGTTTGTTGATTTATTACTTTCCGGCAAAGCAAACAGTTTGACTACTTACCTTAAAAAAATAAATGATTTTACCACATCTCTTACCGCACCACAAGTTATTTTACAAGTAAAATACAGAAGAGTGGATGCCTGGGGACTTAATGAACAAACCAATGGATTTAACCCATTTTTGGGAAATCAGGCTGAAAGTTATTCATACATTATCTTTTCAAACAATCCGGTTTATATTACTAAGAATGGATATGCATTTCCCGGTAATGATTTTTGGGTTACCGGCGATTGGAATTGGATGGGTTTATCAACCGCCATGCCTTATGATGCCGGGTTATAAAACTTCAGGAAGCATTTAATATTGTTTGTAAAGCAGCTATTTCATTGGCATCTGCAATAATTTTTTCTTTTGCATCATGCATGGTCGTAACCCAATATTCACTATTTGCAGGAACCAATTTTTTTGCACTGCTATGCCATTCATTTGAGTGAATGGTTTGCAATAATGCATTTAAATTATTGCTTCGAATGCCACCACCGGGAACAATAATGATATCATTATTAGCGGCATCTATTAATTGCTGTATTAAATCTTTTCCCTCTAAAGCCGAAGGTTGTTGGCCACTGGTTAAAATGCGTTGGCAGCCACATGCAATAATTTGTTGCAAAGCCATCATTGGATTATTGCAACGGTCAAAAGCACGATGAAAGGTAACTTCCATTGGGTAAGCCCATTCTACAATTTGCTGCATTCTTTCTTTATCAATACTGCCATCCGCTTTTAAAACTCCGGCTACTATCCCATCAAAGCCCATTTGCTTGCACAGAAGTATATCTGCTTTCATGGCAGCAAATTCTTCTTGGTTATAAACAAAATCGCCTGCACGTGGACAAATCATTACAAACATGGGTAATGATAATTGGTTACGTACTGTTTTTAAATATCCGTAAGATGGCGTTGTTCCACCATTATCATAATTTTCACAAAGCTCAAGTCTATTTGCACCAGCTTTTGCAGCAATGAAAGCAGATTCAATAGAGAAAACAGCAATTTCTAATAGTTTCATGCGGGCAGTAGATATTTAGCATCTTCTAAAATATTTTTATCGTCGGCATAACAAATTGCATAATTAAAACCTTTTTGTAATCCGTATGCCCCATAAACACCTTGTTTATTCAGTGCAATAAACCCTATTTGTATATCTTTTGCTTTGGCACCTTTAATTTTTGCAATACGTTCAACAGCCATTTTGCAAGCCTGTTCAGGCGACCAACCTTGACGCATTAATTCAACAACTGTATGTGAACCGCTAGTGCGAATAATATCTTCACCCTGGCCGGTGGCTGCTGCAGCGCCAACTTCATTATCAACATACAACCCTGCACCAATTAAAGGCGAATCCCCAACCCGACCATGCATTTTAAATGCCTGACCACTTGTTGTACAGCTACCGCTTAAATTGCCTGCACTATCTAATGCCAGCATAGCAATTGTATCATGATTCCATTCTCCGTTAGCCAATTTTGACGGTACCAGAGTTGGTGTGTATGCATTGCCACCTTCTGTACGTTCAATATTAATGATGGGTTTATACTCACTTTTTTTAAGCCAGTTTTCGTAAGCTTTTTTTGCTTCCGGACTCAACTTTTCCGGTTCTAAAGCAAACCCTTCCGCAATGGCAAACTGCTGGGCACCTTCTCCAACCAATAACACATGCGGTGTTTTTTCCATTACACGACGTGCTACTGAAATAGGATGTTTTATTCTTTGCAAACAGGCAACTGCACCGCAATTATAATTTTCATCCATTATGGAGGCATCTAATGTAACATAGCCATCACGGTCCGGATTAGCACCTAACCCCACACAGCAGCTAATAGATGATTCTATAACCATTACACCTTTTTCAACCGCATCTAAAGCACGACCATTGTTTTTCAATATGAGCCACGCAGCTTTGTTGGCTGCAATACCGGCATCCCAAGTTGCAATAACAATGGGCTTTTTCACCGGTCCGTTTATTAGTGGGAAGTTCAATTTTGGTAGAGTAAATGCAGTTAATCCAAATGAACTAAGCGATAAAAAATTTCTTCGTTGCACGTTATAGTTTTTTTGTTACGTAAATATGCTACATAATTAAAGATAATTAATCAGCCAAAATACAGCATTTCAATTGCTAAATTCTTTCCAAATAAAGTAAATGTAGCCTGATACTGTGATGTACCTTTATGCAGTTGAGTTAAAATTATAGCATAATGAAAATAGTATTAATTGGAGCAGGATTTGCCGGATTGAAAATTGCACGTACCCTAAATAACCAAAAAAATATTGAAGTTTGGTTATTGGATAAATATAATTATCATCAGTTTCAACCGCTATTTTACCAGGTAGCTACTGCAGGGTTAGATGCCAGCAACATTTCATTCCCTTTACGAAAGGTGTTTCAAAACAGTAAAAATATTCATATACGAATGGCGAATGTACAGGGGGTAGATATTCATTTGAAAGAAGTACATACGGATATTGGTAATTTTCAATACGATAAACTGATTATTGCAACGGGAGCTGATACTAATTTTTTTGGTAATACTAAAATTCAGGAAGCTGCATTAGCAATGAAAAGTACAGCAGAAGCATTGCAGTTACGCCATCGTTTTTTACACAATTTAGAAGAAGCATTGCAGATTACCAGCAGAGAAGCACTAATGAAATTATTAACCATTGTAGTGGTTGGGGGCGGACCAACGGGGGTGGAGTTATGTGGTGCTTTAGCAGAAATGCGAAATATTATTTTACCCAAAGATTATCCGGAACTTGATTTTTCATTAATGAAAATTTATTTGGTTGAACATAACCAACATACATTGGCTTCTATGTCGGAAAAAAGCAAAATTCAATCTGAACAATATTTGAAACAATTGGGGGTAGAAGTTATAACAGGTGTTTCTGTTGATGATTATGATGGGGAAGTGGTTAAATTAAGTAACGGAAATACCATTGCATCTAATACTCTAATTTGGGCTGCAGGCATAAAAGGAAATGTGCCTAAAGGGCTCGATGAAAGTTTAGTAGTTAAAGGCAACAGACTAAAAGTAAATCGCTTTAATGAAGTGTTAGGTGTGCCGGATGTGTATGCTGTAGGTGATGTAGCCTACATGGAAACACCTATATATCCGCATGGACATCCTCAGGTTGCCAATGTGGCCATAACACAAGGGTTTCGTTTAGCAATGAATTTATTGCACCCCGGTAAAGCTATTCCTTATGAGTATTATGATAAGGGGAGTATGGCTACTGTAGGCAGAAATTTAGCGGTGGTTGATATTCCAAAGCCCAAAATGCATTTCGGTGGTTTTTTGGCTTGGCTGGTTTGGATGGGGCTTCATTTGTTTTTATTGGTTGGCGTAAAAAACAGAGTACAAGTATTCATCAACTGGATTTATAATTATTTTACCAAAGACCCTAATTTACGCTTAATTTTCAGGGAATTTTACAAACCTAAAAAGACTGTATTAACCAATGCCGACAATTGAACTGCCAATTCAAATTCAACAACTGTACCAACTTCCTGAAATAAAATCAATAGAAGTATTGTCCAGTGGCTTAATTAACTACACTTGTAAAATATCTACTGTAGAAGAAGAATATATTTTTCAAAAAATTAATACAAATGTTTTTCCTCAACCAGAAAAAATTGATGAAAATTTACGTTTATTATCACAGTTTTTTCATAATTATTTCCCGGAATATTTATTTGTTGGCCCAATAGCAACGGTGCAGCAAAAAACGATGATTGAAATTGAAGGAAATTATTACCGATTGTTTCCTTTTATTAAAGGCACACATACCAATTCGATATTACTTTCTTCTAATGAAGCTTATGAGGCTGCCAAACAATTTGGTCAATTCACTGCTTTGCTGGCAACATTCTCGGTTAATAAATGTAATGTTTCTATACCTTTTTTTCACCATCTGTCGTTTCGTTATTGGCAGTTTCAACAAGCATGGGAGAACGCAAATGCAGATACAAAAAAGGCAGCAGCACCTTTAATGCAAAAAGTGACCGATAATTACAAAATTGTAGAACAATTTAATGATTTCATTCATAAAAACAACTGTAAACAACGTGTAATGCACCACGATGCTAAAATATCGAACGTTTTGTTTAATGCAAGGAATGAAGGTGTTGCTGTTATTGATTTTGATACCACAATGCCGGGTTATTTTTTTAGCGATATGGGCGATATGATGCGTACGTATTTATGCCCCGTTAGTGAGGAAGAAACCAATTTTTCATTGATTGAGGTGAGAAAAGAATATTGGCAAGCTATATATGACGGCTATTTAGTGTATATGAATGATGTGTTAACGCCTTTTGAAAAAGACCATTTAATGTTTTCCGGACAAATTATTACCTATATGCAGGCCTTACGTTTCTTAACCGATTATTTGCAAAACAATCAATATTACGCTTGTACTTATTCCGAACAAAATTTAAATAGAGCATTTAATCAGTTTCATTTGTTAGAAAAAATGCAATTGCAAAGTTTTAATTTATAGTTCCAGCATCTCAATATATTATTTTATTTTCATAACATAGTTCACAACATTTTTTATCTTTGTAAAAAATTTGATATGCCTTCATTTGATATTGCCAGTAAAGTTGATCTTCAAACTTTAGATAATACCATTAATACCGTTAAAAAAGAAATTCAAGGCAGGTTTGATTTTAAAGATTCACCTGTAGTGATTGATTTAAATAAAAAGGATTTTACTTTAATGCTTGAAGTAGAAAGTGAAATGAAGATGAAGCAGGTGATTGATATTTTAATAAGCCGAGGTATGAAGCAGGGTATACCTGCTAATGCATTTGATTTTAATAAAGATGCTTACCCAAGTGGTAAAATAATGAAAAAGGAAGTAACCGTAAAAAATGGCTTAAAACAAGATGTTGCTAAAAAAATTGTGAAAGCCGTTAAAGACAGCGGTTTAAAAGTGCAACCTTCAATAATGGATACTATTGTAAGAGTGACAGCTAAAAAAATTGATGATTTACAGGCTGTAATTAAACTATGTAAAGAAACTGATTTTGGCGTTCCTTTACAATTTGAAAACATGAAATCGTAATATTTAAGCTAATTTTTGGATTTTAAAGGTATACCCATCTCAAATAAATGCCAAATGAGTGCTAAATGGAGTGTTTTTTTTGGTTAAAATGCATTGAACCCCTATTTTTGCACCCTCAAAAATTTAATAATCGTACGGCTGAACCGTACAACCTAAATCATTCAGTATGAAGAAAGGTATCCATCCCGAAAAATACCGCTTAGTGGTATTTAAAGATATGAGTAACGGGCACTCATTTTTAAGTCGTTCTACTGCCGATTCTAAGGAAACTGTTCAATGGGAAGATGGCAATGAATATCCTTTAATTAAATTAGAGATTTCTAATACTTCACATCCGTTTTATACCGGGAAGAATGTATTGGTTGATACTGCAGGGCGTATTGATAAGTTCAAAAAGCGCTATGCAAAGAAAAACTAATTTACACGTGAGAATAGAGCAAGAACCCGGTCTGTTAATGACTGGGTTTTTTGTTTTATTTTGTTGAAATTTATTTTTATCATAACCAACTATTTTTTACAATATCTGTTTTTAGTTATAGTTAAAACAGTTGCATAAATTTTTAAAAGGTATGAAATTAGATATACTAGCTTTTGGCGTTCACCCTGACGATGTAGAATTAGGTTGCTCCGGAACAATTATGGCAGCTATTGCCGAAGGAAAAAAAGTAGGAGTGGTAGATTTAACTCAAGGCGAATTGGGTACACGTGGTACTGCAGAAACACGTAAAAAAGAAGCTGCCGATGCTGCAAAAATTATGGGCATTAGTATTAGAGAGAACTTAACTATGGCTGACGGATTTTTTACAAATGATGAAACACACTTACGTAAAGTAATTACAGTTATTAGAAAATATCAGCCTGAAATTATTCTTTGTAATGCGCCTGAAGATAGGCATCCCGACCATGGCCGCAGTGCAAAATTGGTAGCTGATGCAGCTTTTTTATCAGGTTTAAGAAAAATTGAAACACAATTTGAAGGAAATAATCAAGAAAAATGGAGGCCTTCTTATGTTTTTCACTACATACAAGACCGATTTATCCAACCCTCCTTTGTTATTGATATTTCGGCATATATGTCTAAAAAAATTGAAGCAGTTTTGGCTTACAGCACACAATTCTATGTTTCCGAAGTACAATTAAATGAACCTCAAACTTATATTTCTTCTCCACAATTTTTAGAAACAGTTAAAGCTAGGGCTATGATGTTGGGTAAACGAATAGGAGTAGAATATGCCGAAGGATTCATTTCAGAAAAAGTATTAGGCATTCGTTCATTCGATGCTATTGTACAAAACGTAACCTAGTTTAATGAGCAGGCATGCTTACTAATGGTTGCCTTTGAATGATAAATGCAATTAACTCATCTAATGGTATGCCTGCCATATCACATGCTTCTAAAATTTCATCGCGAGATACATTGGCTGCAAACGATTTTTCTTTGAACCGTTTCTTCACACCCTTTACGTCCATGCCTTCATAACCATTAGGGCGCATTAATGAATAGGCATGTATTAAGCCTGATAATTCATCAAAGGCATATAACATTTTATCCATTTTAGTTTCTGGCTGCACTCCAAAATGTGCCGGACCATGTGATGCTATGGCATGAATGATTTCAGGATCAATATTCCGTTGTTCTAATTCTTCAATAATTTTTTTGCAATGCAATTCAGGCCACTGATCCCAATCTGCATCGTGTAACAAGCCTGCCATTTCCCATTTCCAACTTTCTTCTACAGATAAATTTTCTTTTTCTTCAGCCCAGCACTTCATTAAATGCGCTACCTGCAACATATGTAATTGCAATTTCGGGTTTAATACCCATTGCTGCAGTAATTCCATTGCGGCTGATTTGCTCATTACATTATTCTTATTAGCAATATTGCCAAATACACTTCTTCCTATTTTTAGTGACATAATTTTTTTGAATAAAGATACAGGTTTGAATTTTTATAAATTGCACTTTTGTTAATGAACAATGCTTACATTTAAACCTCACATTTATATTTTTTTAAAATGCCTGCCATTAAAACAGTTATTTCCGGAACAGGATGTTATATTCCTGAATTAATTAAGTTGAATAAAGACTTTTATATTAATCAGTTTTACGATGAAAACAGTAAGCCCATTGCGCTACCATCGAGCGAAATTGCAGAAAAATTTAAAAAAATTACCGGCATTGAGGCCAGACGTTATGCGCCGGGTAATATGAATAATGTTGATATGGCTATTGCTGCAGCAAACGCTGCAATTGAAGATGCCGGTTTTGACAAAGAATCCATAGATCAAATAATTTTAGCACACAATTTTGGTAATGTTATTCAGCATACCATTCAAACCGATACCATGCCTGCACTTGCATCGCGAGTAAAGCATGGTTTACAAATACGTAATCCCCTTTGTGTACCTTACGATATTGTATTTGGATGCCCTGGCTGGTTACAAGGTGTAATACAGGCTCATGCTTTTATACAAGCAGGTGTGGCAAAAAACTGTTTAGTAATAGGTACAGAAACCTTATCAAGGGTTATTGATGTATATGATAGGGATAGTATGATTTTTTCTGATGGTGCAGGAGCTTGTATTGTAAGTGCAAAAGAAACAGATGAAGAGGTGGGTATTTTATCCTACAGCGTATTATCGCATGCTTTAGAAGAATTAGATTATTTGTATATGGGTAAATCTTATTTTCCTGAAGCTGACCCTCGCATTCGATTTATAAAAATGAAAGGAAGAAAAGTTTACGAATATGCTATGCGTTATGTTCCCGAAGCCATGAAAGCTTGCTTAGATAAAAGCGGAATTCCTATTGATCAACTAAAAATGATTTTTTTACATCAGGCCAATGAAAAAATGGATGAAGGAATTGTGAAAAAAATGTATGAATTGTATGGTATTCATCAAGTTCCTGCTAACGTTTTACCTATGAGTATTCATACATTAGGCAATAGTTCTGTAGCCACTATTCCCACCTTACTCGATTGGGTAAGAAAAGGGTTAGTACCGGAACATCATTTGCAAAAAGGGGATATTATTTTATTTGCATCGGTAGGTGCCGGAATGAATATTAATGCAGTTACTTACAAACTGTAATGCTTTATGAAAAAATTCTTTATTTTATTTATGTTTTTTATAGGTTTATATGCCTGTTCGCGTAATCCTTACTATGCTAGTAATAAAAGTTATAAAAAGCAAGCTGCTGCTTGGGCAAAGCAAATAAAAGCGCTACCGGAAGTTCCTATTTCCGATAGCATACAACAACCACCTTATTTTGTGGGTACCACAAATTTTAATTTACGTAAACCCAATTACGTTATTATACACCATACAGCACAAAATGGTTGCCCTATTACGTTAAAAACTTTTACGCGTCCCGCCTCTCAAGTAAGTGCACACTATGTAATTTGTAAAGATGGCACAGTATATCACATGTTAAACGATTATTTAAGAGCTTGGCAGGCAGGGATTAGTAGTTGGGGTAACGATAAAGATGTTAATTCATCATCCATTGGAATTGAATTAGATAACAATGGGTTTGAGGCTTTCCCCGAAGCACAAATAAATAGCTTGCTTAGTTTATTGCACCGATTAAAACAAACATACCGAATACCCTCTGCCAATTTTATTGGACATGGCGATATTGCACCTACTCGGAAAAGCGATCCAAATTATCGTTTCCCCTGGCAATTGCTATCCAAACAGGGATTCGGTTATTGGTTTGATACTGCCGACGTAAATGATACTTTACCCTCATCATTTAATACACTGGCTGCTTTACGGATTATAGGATATGATATAAAAGATAGTTCCGCAGCAATTGTTGCATTTAAACGCCACTTTTTGCAGGATACAACTCCCGGAATGAATATGGCTGCCCGTTTAATTCTTTATAATTTGCAAAAGAAATATATGTAACACTTTCTTGTAAAAAATTTACATACAACAATTTGATGTTACTAACGCTTGTTAGCTTAAATTTGCTGGTATTAAATATTACAATTATGGATTTTAATTTGAGTGAAGAGCATTTAATGATTCAAAAAGCAGCCCGCGATTTAGCTAAAAATACCTGTTTGCCGGGAGTTATTGAAAGAGATGAACACCAAAAATTTCCAAAAGAACAAGTGGAGCAATTAGCAGATTTGGGTTTTATGGGTATGATGGTAAAACCTGAATATGGTGGCGCTGGAATGGATACCATAAGCTATGTATTAGCAATGGAAGAAATTAGTAAGGTGGATGCCAGTACTAGTGTTTGTATGAGTGTAAATAATAGCTTGGTTTGTTATGGATTGCAGGAATTTGGAACTGAAGAGCAAAAACACAAATATTTAACCCCATTGGCACAGGGCAAAAAAGATGGTCAACTATATATTGGTGCTTTTTTATTAAGTGAACCCGAAGCGGGAAGTGATGCCACCTCACAAAAAACAATTGCTGAAGACATGGGTGATTATTATTTATTAAATGGAACCAAGAATTGGATTACCAATGGCTCTAGCGCTAGTGTTTATTTGGTTATTGCACAAACCCATCCTGAAAAAGGTTCACATGGAATTAATGCGTTAATTGTAGAAAAAAATTGGCCGGGTGTAACCGTAGGCGCTAAAGAAAACAAATTAGGCATTAGAGGTAGTGATACCCATAGTATTTTATTTAACGATGTAAAAGTACCTAAGGCCAATAGAATTGGTGAAGATGGGTTTGGTTTTAAATTTGCCATGAAAACGCTAGCCGGCGGTAGAATTGGTATTGCCGCTCAAGCTTTAGGTATTGCTAGTGGTGCTTATGAATTAGCATTGGCTTATTCTAAACAACGTAAAGCATTTGGCCAAGAAATAGCCAAACATCAAGCTATACAATTTAAATTGGCCGATATGGCTACCCGTATTGATGCTGCTCGTTTGCTTTGCTTGAAAGCTGCTTGGGAAAAAGACCATGGTTTGAATTATGATTTAAGTAGTTCAATGGCTAAGGTATATGCTAGCGAAACGGCTATGTGGGTTACAGTTGAAGCTGTACAAATACATGGAGGATATGGTTTTGTGAAAGAATACCATGTTGAACGTTTAATGCGCGATGCTAAAATTACCCAAATTTATGAAGGTACTAGTGAAGTACAACGGATTGTAATAAGCCGGAATATTTTAAAATAGAACTGTTAAAGCCGGCAGTTGTTAGTGATCCCTTTCAGTAACTGTCATGCAATTAAAAAAATTAATACTTATTTTGTTTTTGTGCAGCCATTTTTCCTCTCGATTAATGGCTGCTTCTGTTGATACAATTTCTATTAATGCTTTATTACAAATTTTAACCCATCAACAAGCATTAACCCATCAAAATAATAAATTTACAAAAGGTACTTTTCCAACTTTTAGAACCTATCATTTTAATGCTGCTAAACCTGATGACAATATATTTTATACCGCACTCATTGTATTCACCTTAAGAGATCTCTATTCAAATTTTAATACAAGTGATAAAGTTTTAGTCGATTCAATTATTCAAAATGCATTGCCTGCATTTAAAAAATTTAAAAATACTTCTGGAAGAAATACCTATAATTTTTGGCCTACAAAACCAAGTATTGTATTCCCAAATGGCGGCTGGCTGAATTTAATGAATACTTCTATGGCACTACCAGATGATATGGATGATACAGTAATCAGCCTAATGGCCTTGAATACCGATAGCACTGATGCACAAAAAGTACACTTGCTAATGCAACAATATGTTAACTTACGAAATGGAAAGAAAAATCGTTCAGCACCAAAAATATTGCGCCATTATCCTACCTATTCAACTTGGTTTGGTGATAAAATGCCTGTTGATTTTGACATTTGTGTGTTGAGCAACGTCCTGTACTTTGTGTACAAAAATAACTTACCCGTTTCAAAAGCTGATTCAGTTGCAATTAATTTAATCAAAACTTGTATTCGTAGTAATTATTTACAATCTAAATCTGCAATGATTGCACCACATTACCAACGATTACCTGTTATACTATATCATTTGGCTCGTTTAATGTCACTACCAAATTTTCATGGGTTAGATAATGAACGAAAAGAGTTAATCAATATGACACATCAATTATTGAATCAGGCTTCAACGCATGATTTCGATAAAATAATTTTATCTACTGCTTTATTAAAATGGCATGATCATCCATTTCAAAATAATATTATTACAACTCAAAGCTTTTCTGATTTTGTTTTCAATAATGATTTTGTTTTTTTTAAAGCTACAATGGGTTCAATTTTGCCAAGCGTAATTAAGAGTTTATTTAATTTTTTAAACATTGGTGTATTTAATTACAATTCTCCAAGCTACAACATTGTATTATTACTCGAATACCTTGTTTTACAAAATCAGAATACAATTTCTTAACCTTAATTTTGTAACATGGCAATTGATATAAATAAATATCATTCAATTCAACAAGCATTACAACCAACACACACAAACTTGGTTGCCGTAAGTAAAACCAAACCGGTTGAGGATATATTGACTTTGTATCATCTGGGACAAAGAGATTTTGGAGAAAATTATGTGCAAGAATTAATTGAAAAGCAGCCTCAATTGCCAGCAGACATAAGGTGGCATTTTATTGGTCATTTGCAGAAAAATAAGGTGAAATATATTGCCCCATTTGTACATTTAATTCATAGTGTTGACAGTTTAACATTGTTGGCAGAAATTAATAAACATGCACAAAAAAATAATCGGAAAATAGATTGTTTGCTCGAGGTGTTTATTGCCAATGAAACTACCAAGTTTGGATTAAATGATGAAGAATTATTTGAAATTATGTCGGTTATTAATAATAATGCTGAATATCAATCCATACAAATTCGCGGTTTAATGGGTATGGCTAGTTTTACGGATGATACAACTCAGTTACAAAAAGAATTTCAATATTTACATCAACTGTACGAAACCTGCCAAATTCAATTTCCTTATTTCACTCAATTTAATATTCTATCTATGGGCATGAGTAGTGATTATCGTTTAGCCATTGCCAATGGTAGCAATATGGTACGTATCGGCAGTTTATTATTTGGAGCTCGTTCTTAAATAATTATTTTATAAAAAAACGGTTCAAAGAAAAAACTTTGAACCGTTTTTCATTTCTTATAAAGTTTTAATGGGGTGCATTTTGGCGTATTGAAATACTATTTGGCAAAATGCTTTTACACCAACAGTTAGCATGCTATCATCAATATAAAAATCAGGTGTATGATGTGGGGGTGCTTTGGCCGGATCCATTCCCTTGGGCATGCCGCCTAAAAAGAAAAAGAAAGCAGGGGCTTTATCGCCATAGAATGAAAAATCTTCCGCACCGGTGGTCCAATCCATCGTAGATACATTATCTTTTCCTGCAGCCAATTCTAAAGCAGGTAAAGTTTCTTTCACAAGATCAGGATTGTTGTAGGTAACTTCAGTTTTGGTATCAATGCTAACGGTAGCGGTAGCACCGGAAGCTTCTGCAATTTTTTCTGCAGTGCGCTTCATTCTTTCATGAACATCTTGTTGCATTTTACTATCTAAAGTTCTGATGGTTCCTTCCATAGTTAATGTTTCAGGAATAATATTACTGCGAACACCACTATTTATTTTTCCAACGGTAATTACAACAGGTGCTTTTGTTAATTCTTCTTGGCGACTAACAATAGTTTGAAAGCCTTGAATGATTTGTGCTGCAATTACAATAGGGTCAATACCGCTCCATGGTTGTGATCCATGTGATGATTTGCCATTTACTTTAACCGTAAACCAATCGCTAGAAGCCATGGTTGAACCGGATTTGTATTTTATTTTTCCAATTTCTGTTTGTGAATTGATGTGCAAACCAAAAATGGCATCTACTTTTGGATTGCTCATTACCCCTTCTTTTATCATTAAAGGTGCACCTCCTTCCTCGTTATCAGGAGTACCTTCTTCAGCAGGTTGGAAAATAAATTTAACGGTACCGGGTAATACATTCTTCATTTTCGATAATACAGTAGCTGTACCCATTAAAATGGCTATATGCGAGTCGTGCCCACAGGCATGCATCACCCCAACTTTTTTACCTTCATATTCACCTGTAACTTTACTGGCAAAAGGTAATTGTACGCGTTCAAGTACAGGAAGTGCATCAATATCGGCCCTTATAGCAACAACGGGCCCGGGTTTACTACCTTTTAGTATAGCTACAACACCTGTTTTAGCCACCGGATATTGTACTTCTAAGCCTAATTTTTTTAAATATGAAGCTATATATGCTCCGGTATTGTACTCACGATTTGATAATTCGGGAAATTGATGAAAATGTCTTCGCCATGCTATCACGGAATCGTTTACAGCATTGCTGTAAGTGTTAATAATGTTGGTTTCATTTTGTGCCAATACCAATGATGGTAATAGCAGCAACAAAAAAAAGTTAGTCCATCTCATAGTTTGTAGTTTTGGTTTATTAGTAGAAAAAATAATCATTTACTTCCTTGTAAATAAATAGGGATCATATTCAACAAAATCGCTGGCTTTAATGGAAATACCTGTTACTGTATTGTTTTTTGTTAAAAATGATGTGGTAAAAATACCAAATGCCGGATTTGAATATGTTAACAGCCATTCATCATTGTCTAAATATTGTAAGTATGCTGTTAAATTGTTGTGGCTATTGAATTGTATGTGTAAGGTGCCTTGTGAATTGGGTTGGGCAGTTATGGTAATAGTACCATATAATTTATTTTCAAAAGTACCCGTGTACATCTTTAAAGGTAACGGTGGAGCATTGCCTTTAAATCTTTTTTTCCATCCTTCAATTTTTTTAATTTCATATTGTTGCTCATCCATAAAACCGGGTAAAGCAATATTGCTTAGGTTTTCATAGGGAACATTTAAATAAGCATTTAATATTTGATAGCGTAATAATTCAAAAAATTCCTGGTTATCCTGATTGGTTAATATGGTAATACCTAAATTTAATTCAGGTACAAAGCAAGTATTGGTAACAAAGCCAAATGCGCCTCCGGTATGCCAAAACACTTGCTTACCATGGTAATCAGTTTCAAAAATGCCCAGACCATAACCACTAAAATGCGATTCACCTCTTTTGCTACTTGAAATAATAGTAGCCATTTCTCTTGTAGTACGCAATACTTCCCAAGGTACAATTTGTTTGCTCTGGTATCTACCACTATCTAATTGCATAATAAGCCATTTTGCTAAATCTGCAACACAACTTACTAAACTTCCTGCAGGTGCTAAATTATCTACCTGATCGTATGGAATTGCAGTTAATTTCCCAGTAAATGCTGTAGTGTATGGAGTAGCAGCGTTGGGCATTCTGTCCATACTATAACCTAATGTGTGGGTATGTGTCATTCCTAAAGGTTGAATAAGACTATCATACACATATACTTCCCAAGGTTTTCCGGTAACTTTTGGAATAATTTCTCCTGCAGTTAAAAAGCAACTATTACAATACCCATAATCTTGTCTAAATGTGCCGCTCGGTTTTAGATAGCGCATTTTGTACATAATTTGTTGGCGAGAATTTTTACTATCCCAAAATGAAAAATCACCTTGAAAAGTTTTAGTACCCAAATGATGCGATAGCATATCGCGAATAGTAACCATTTTTGTTACGGCAGTGTCATACAATTGAAAATCGGGGAAATATTTAATGATTTTATCGTTTAATGAAAGTTTATGGTCGTATGCTAATTGTGATAATGAGGTTGCAGTAAATAATTTTGAGTTACTGGCAATCATGAACAAAGTGTTTTCATTTACAGGTTCATTGGTAGTAGTATTTGCTACTCCATAACCCTTCATAACCACTGTTTTCCCATCTTTAATAATAGCTATGGATAATCCCGGAATATTCCAGTTATGCATTCCGTTTTGAATATAATTGTTTAAGCTATCTTTTATGAATGTAGGTTGTGCTTGAATAATCGATAAACTAAAAACTAATAAACATCCTGATAAAATCAATTTCAATTTCTGCATAAATCATTTTTATTGCTGAAAGTTACTGCAATGTGGGAATAATGCAGTGATTGAAAAACAAATAAATTTTTCTTAAAGGCGTACTATTTTAAAAACTGATTGGAGTTACAGTATAGCCTGCCTTTCGTAATAAATTGATAAGTCCTTCTGTTCCTCCTAAATGTCCTGCACCAACAGCAACAAAACAAGCGGTGTTTTTCATTCTATTGATTAATATTTGTAGCCAGTTTTTATTACGTTGTATAACTAAATCATTTTCATATTGCAATAAATTGTCTTCACTTTTTAAGCTTTTTTGCAGGCTATCAATATTCATTCGTTTGTACATTTCAACCATTTTTTTTAATTCGTTTTGTGATTGATTGAAATGTAATAAAGTTGTTTGAAGCATTTTTGCTTGTTGCTCATAAGGAATTTTATCTAATATTTTAAATTGATAATCGGCTGTTTCTAAACCGGCCATGGGTTTTTTAAATTTTTCAGCCATGTTTTGAAGCATGGTTTCTAATGAAACTGGATTGCAACCCATTAAAGAGGGATATAAAAACGATGTAACTAAAATGGGTTTATAATATTGGAAGAAATTCAAGTTCATTTTGGTTTTTTCAAAAAATATATTATTCATTGAGTCATAGGTAGGAGGTGGAATAAATTGCTGCAATGATTGATGGTTTTGCATGGTCATTTGTTGCAGCATATTATTAAATAGAGAAGGATCGTTGAGTTTAATTTCAAAATAAACGGTATCCACTTGCTGTAGAATGGAATTAATGGTATCCGGTATTTGAAATTGATTAGGGCATAATAAATGAAATGTGCCAAAAATGTAGGAATTGTTTTTTATTTGATTGCTAGAAACACGCCATAATAAAGAAGATGTCTGAGCTTCACTAAAATTGAAGCTGATAAGTATCAAGGATACAATAAAATTAAGTTTATACAATAATCGCATGGTTCAAAAATTTTCATTATAACAAAAAAGCCGCTTCATGAAGATAAGAAGCGGCTTTTACATTTTAATTATTTAATGAGAATCATTATTGGTTTTCATTTTTTGAAGATTCATCATTATTTGTTGCTCGATGTTTTTGATCTACATTACGATAAGCCCAGCCAAATATGAGTGGGAATACCCATAACGAGAAAATCATGGCACATAAAATACCTCCAATAACTACTCGTGCTAATGGCCTTGAACTTTCTGAACCAATACCATGCGAAATGGCTGCAGGCAACAAACCTATAGCAGCCATTAACGCCGTCATCATTACGGGACGAATACGTGAGTTTACGCCCAACTTAATTGAAGTATATAATGTATTAGACGCACCCTTAATATTTTCAAGATTATGTTTGAATACAGTTATAAGTAGTACGCCATCTTGAATACAAATACCAAATAATGCTATAAATCCAATTCCGGCAGAAATGCTAAAGTTAGTACCTGTTATAAATAGTGCAGCTATACCACCCACTATGGCAAAGGGTACATTTAAGAATACAAGTGCTGCATCTTTTAAGTTTCCAAACATGGTGAACAGCAATAAGAAAATTAAAGCCAAGCTAATGGGGACTACTTGAGCTAAACGATTTTCTGCCCTTCTCTGATTTTCAAAATCACCTTGCCATGCCATTGTATAACCACGTTTTAAGTGAACAACGGCATCCACTTTGCGTTGTGCTTCTGCAATGGTGCTACCCATATCTCTACCACGAATTGAAAATTTTAATGCAGAATAGCGTTGATTATCATCACGGAAAATCAAACACGGACCCGTTTTTTGAGTAATGGTAGCAATTTCTTTAATTGGCACTTTAGAACCACTTTGTGTGGGGACCAACAAATTGCCAATATCTTCAGGGGTTTTTCTGAAATTTTCGGGCATACGAATTCTTATATCAAAAGTTTTAATGCCTTCATATAAAGTAGAAGCAGCTACACCTCCAATGGCCATAGCCACAACTGCATTTGCATCGGCAGTAGCTACACCATACATAGCCATTTTGTCCTGATTTAAATTCACATCTAATTCAGGTTGCCCAATATTATGAATAACCCCTAAATCGGTAATTCCGCGTACATTTTTTAAAATATTATATACATCTTGTATTTTTTCTTCCATATAATTCAATGAATCGCCATATACCTTAACACTAATGGAGCCTTTTACACCTGAAACAGCTTCTTCCACATTGTCCATAATAGGTTGTGAAAAGTTTAGATCAACACCCGGAATATTTTCCAGTGCTTTATTCATTTTATCTATTAATTCTTCTTTGCTAATGCGTGGTTTCCATGAGTCTTCAGGGTAAAGCATTACCGAAAATTCATTATTATAAAATCCAGCCACGTCGGTACCATCATCCGGGCGTCCTGTTTGTGACACAGCATATTTTACTTGTGGAAAGCCCATTAAAATTTTTCTAACCTGTGTAGAAATTTCAACAGATTTGTTTAATGATATACTATAAGGTGTTTGAACCCTTAACCAAATGGAGCCTTCATCTAATTCAGGCAAGAATTCTGACCCCAAATATTTAAAAGAATAAAGCCCGGCAGCCATAATTATTAAAGCAATGGGCACCACCCATTTTCTTCTTTTATAAGCACCCGCAAAACCTTTTATCATAAAGCCCGTTAAAGCCGCTACAAAAGGGTTGTGTTTTTCATGTACATTCTTTTTCAAAAGAATGCTAATTAAAACTGGTACTAAAGTTAAAGTGGTAATTAATGCACCTAGTAAAGCAAAGCCAAGGGTATAAGCCAATGGTGAGAACATTTTCCCTTCAACTTTTTGGAATGCAAAAATGGGTAATAAACCTGTTATAATAATTACCTTGGCAAAGAATATAGCTTTTCCTAATTGAGCGCCGTTTTTTCTTATTAATCCCAACTTGGCAATTTTATTAAATCGCTCCATACCCATGTCTCGTGCTTTGTGATCGAGCACAACAAACATTCCTTCCACCATCACCACCGCACCATCTATAATAATACCAAAGTCTACGGCTCCTAATGATAATAAGTTAGCGCTCATCCCCATTAAGCGAAGGCAAATAAATGCAAATAAAAGAGCCATGGGAATGATAATAGAAACAATTAGTGTAGTGCGCCAATTAAACATGAAAAGCGAAACCAGGAGGGTCACTAATAAAATACCTTCTACTAAATTATGTAAAACGGTGTGGGTAGCGTAATTGATTAAATCAGTTCTATCGTAATACGGAATTATTTGAGTGTCTGCCGGCAAAATGTAGCTATTCAGCTTGTCAATTTTGCTTTTAATAGCATTTAATACCTTAGTTGGATTTTCCCCTTTACGCATTAATACAATAGCCTCAACTACATCGGGTTCATCAGTAACAACACGTTGCCCATCTTTATTAATTAATCCGTTGGAACGTGCTACCCAACCAAGTCTTGGTAAATTTGAAATTTCAACATTGGCTACATCTTTCACTAATACAGGAACCCCATTAATGTTTTGAACAATAATATTTTTAATTTCATTAATGTCGTTCAATAAACCAATACCCCTAACAACAAATGCTTGGTTGTTTTGAATAATTACATCACCTCCAATATTGATGTTGGTTTTTTGAACTGCCGTAAATACATCAAGTGGAGTAATGCCAAGGTTGGTTAACTTTTCTGGATTTACTTGTATTTCGTAGGTTTTGGTTTTACCCCCAAAACTTACAATATCACCAACACCGGGAACGGAGCGCAATTGACGATCTATTACCCAGTCTTGCATGGTTTTTAGTTCTCGTACATCTCGTACATTACTTTTTAAAGTGTAGCGATAAATTTCGCCAGTAGGCCCAGTAGGGGGCTGAACACTGGGGGTTACTCCATTTGGTAGATTAGCATTGCCCAACAGGTTCATTACTTGTTGGCGAGCCTGTGGGTCTTTTACATTATCTTCAAAAATTAACTTCACATAGGAAAGGCCAAAGATGGTGGAGGAACGAAGACTAACTTTATCTTGAACCGGGTTCATAGCCAATTCAATGGGAATGGTTACAAACTTTTCTACTTCCTCAGCACTTCTTCCAGGCCATTGAGTTATAATACTTATTTCTGTATTGGTTACATCGGGAAAGGCTTCAATGGGCATGTTTTTAAAGGTAATTATGCCCACAATAATCATTGCCACCGATGCAAGTATTATAAAAAATTTATTTTTAAGCGAAAAACCGATAACGCTTTTTAATACTTTTATCATTGCTATGGTTTGTAATATTTTAAACTAATTGTTTAGTGTATCGTAAATTAAAATGGCTTGCGATGCAATAATTTGATCGCCAACATTAATGCCTGAAGCAATATAAGTTTTGTCGCCAATGGTATTAATTACCTCTACCGGTGTTATAACAGCTTTGCCATTGCCTTCATATTTTAAAACATAATAGCGGCTGTTATCGAAAACCAAAGCTTTAGATGAAATACAAATTGATTGCTTATTTTCTTTATTAGTAACCAAAATGCTGGCAAACATTTGCGGTTTTAATGCATAATCATTATTAGGCAGTACTACTTTTACTTTCATTACCTTATTGGTAGGATCTAACACATTCATCATTTTATCTATTCTTCCTTTAAATATTCGGTTAGGATATGAAATGGTTGTAACATCAACCGGATCGCCTAAATGGATTTTACTAATATTGGATTCGTATACATTAGCATAAATCCATACATCTTTTAAGTCGGAAATGGTGAATAAATTATTACCATTATCGGTTCGGATGGCCGTATTGTTAGTAATGTTTTTCTGTACAATAAAGCCACTAATTGGAGCTTTTATAATGTAATTACCCTGGGTGTTGTTGCTATTAATTTTTAAAATACGCTCTATCATTTCTAATTGTGCAACAGCCTGTTGGTAATTGGCTTCTGCATTATTTACATCGAGTGATGATGCAAGGCCACTTTTAAATAAATCACGTTGTGCATCTAAGTTCTTTTTAGCTACCGCTAAGTTAGTTTGAGCATTGACTAAGCTATTACTGTAACCGGCCATTTCACTACTTTTAATGACAGCTAATTCCTGACCTTTTTGAACATAATCTCCCAATTGTACTTTTATATCTTCTACATTTCCACTAACTAACGGATATATATTGACTTGTTTGTCCTGATTAAAATCAACCATGCCTGTTAATGTTATGGCATCAACTAATGGGCAGGTTTGTACTGTATCAATTTTTAGTGTTTTTAATAATGAATCGGGAATAACATATTGTTGTCTTTCCTCTTTTTTTTCAGCAGGTTCGTTGCAAGCCGTTAAGCTAAAAAAACTTACAATAATTAAAAATGCTGCTGAAATCCATTTTTTAAGCATAATATTTTTCATAATTTACTTGATTCAGGGTTTAAAAAAGTGATGTACCGGTAAAATAATTTAGATCTTCAAAAGCACTTATGCGATTAAATTTTATAGCATTTATTTGCAAAGTGTTTTGTTTATACGCATCATAAAAATCCAAGAAATCTAATAGACTTATGTTTCTTTTTTTGTAATTGTTTAAAACTTCATCCTTTAATCTGTCAAAATCTTTTCCAAATGAGGGGTCGATTTTCTGATATAGGGCAGTATTGTCATAAGCCTTCTGTAATGCTCGGTATATTTGTTCTTCAATAGTAGCCTCAGTACTTTTTTGTGTGGTAGTATTATAATCAATCATTGATTTTGCAGACTTGATATTTCCCTGATTACGATTAAAAATGGGTACATCAATACCAAAACCAATGCTATTAAAGTTGTTGATGTAGTTACCTTGTTGGTCATAACCTAGTTGTAAGGTTAAGTCTGGAACTGCTAAGGCTTTTTGTAAATCATAGTTTTGCTTACTCATATCGGTGTAGGCCCTGGCAATTTTTAAATCAGTACGCGCTTGATAAGCAGAATCAACTAATGTGGCTAAAGGATATTTATTTGGAATAATTTTAGCCAATTCCGCTTCATTAATTTCTGGTAGAATAAAATTATCTTTTAGTTGCAAAACCAATCGCAGTTCACTTTCAGTATCATTAATTTGATTGATTAGGTCGTTATACTCGCTTTGTAAACTATAAAGCTGTGCCTTAATACGAACTACTTCTTTTTCAGCAATGTAGCCTTTTGATTGTTGCTCTTCGAAAGCAGTAACTACTTGTTGTAATGCATTAATTTCTTGTTGATATACTTTCGATGATTGCGTAAGATAATAAATGTTATAAAAATCGATTCGTAAGGTATAACGTAAGGTGCGCATTAAATCGTAAAACTGGTATTCAGCTAATTTAGCATTAGTTTCTGCCAGCTTAATTTGTTTATTACGTTTGCCAGCTAGTATTATCATTTGTGAAAGTGTAGCTTGCAATTCACCTTCAGAACCAAAGGGTAATATTTTTTTTGATACTGGCTGCACCATCATTTGAGAAATATTGATGTTTGGATTGGGGTACAGCTTTGCTTGTATTATTAATGCTTTTTGTGCATCTACATTATAGTGCTGTGCTAGTAATAACAAATTATTTCTAAGAAAAATATTTTCTGCACTATCAATGGTTAAATGAATGGTATCACTAACGGGTGGTCGCCATTGAGCTATTGCTACTCCAAAACTGAATATTGAAATAGCCAATAAAACTCCTTGTTTAAGTTTTAGCATAAAAAAATGAGATATTCAATGAATAAATTATATCGGTTAAAATACAACGCAAATCGAATATTTTAACCAAAAATCCTAATAAAAATCCAAAAATTAAGATTAGCCAACCTTGGGAGGTGGAGGGATAATTTCTTTAGTAACTGTTAAAGAATAATACTCGTTTCTGTTATTGTAGGGTGTCTCTTGAATGATATAGTGCTCTGCTACAAGTTTAAAAGGAACTTGCTGACATATTTTTACATCGAAATGTTTAATGTTTTGCGATTCTTTGGCATTGTGTTTACAGTATTCAGGGAATGCATCTTTATTGCCCAAAATAATTTCATCAAAGTATTCTACAACTGAGTTTAAATAATTAAAATCGCTAATGGTATTTCTGTGTTTATTTGGATGGAAATCAATACTATCCATGCTGAAATTTAAAACCTGTAAAGCAACTAATAGTAAAAGAAGTTTTGTTGCAAAATTTTTAATTCCATTTTTCATTAATCCTATCACAAGTTCAAAAGTAAAATATATATGACCAGGGTATTGGAATAATTTGAAATTCATGCTATTTTAACTTAGTGATAACAAAAATAAAAAACTGTTGCAAATTTTGTATGCAACAGTTTTTATTTTAAAATGAAATTTTATTGATTATTTTTTTTCAGATGAATCGCCCAAAGGTTTGTCTTTGGCCATATCAACCAATATTGGCGCAGCTACGAAAATAGAAGAGTACGTACCGGTAATTACACCAATTAACATGGCAAATGAAAATCCACGGGTTACTTCACCACCAAATATGAATAATATTAACAATGTTAAGAATACGGTTAATGAAGTCATAATGGTGCGACTCAATGTATCATTAATTGATTTGTTAATAATGGCGCCTTTTGATGCACCTTTCATTAAGTGGCTATTTTCCCTAATTCTATCAAATACAATTACAGTATCGTTCATTGAAAAACCAATTACGGTTAGAATGGCCGCAATAAAATGCTGATCAATTTCTAATGGGAATGGTACAATCTTCCTAAAGAAAGAGAATACAGCTAAGGTTACACATACGTCGTGCATTAAAGAGAATATGGTACCCAATGAATAACGCCAATCTCTGAATCGAATAAAGATGTACAAACAAATTATGATTACAGCAATAATGGTTGCTTTCTTAGCACCGGCTTTCAGTTCATCTGAAATGGAAGGTTGAACTGTTTGTGAACTTTGTTTAAACTTCTTATCGAAATCGTAATAAGTTGTTCCTGCGGGCAAGAAATTCTTTAAACCCTCATAAATAGTGTGTTCCACAATAGAATCAGTATTGGGCTTTGCTTCCTTAATTAAATAGGCAGTGGTAATGTTTAACTGATTATTGGTTCCCACAGTTTTAATGATGGGTAATTCACCACCCAAAACAGGTCTTAAAGCATCAGCTAATTGTTGTTGATTAACTGTTTTGTCAAATTTAATAGTGTAGCTTCTACCACCCTCAAATTCTACCCCTTCATCAAAACCATTGAAATAAGAGGCAATACCCAAAGCAAATACAATTGCAGATATTACATAAGTAATTTTTCTGTATTCAATAAATTTAAATGCAGAGTGCTTAAATATTTTTCTTGAAATACCGGTGAAATAATTAAAGTGCCTTTTTCTGGTCATGTATATATCTGTAATCATTCTTGAAACCAGAATACCACAGAATAATGACAGTAGGATACCTATAATTTGGGTGGTTGCGAAGCCTAAAACAGGACCCAAACCAAAATAAGCAAGTATAATAGCGGTTAACAAGGTTGTAACGTGAGCATCTAATACCGGAGCTAAAGAACGTTTATAACCATCATTAATAGCATTTTGATAGCTTTTACCTTTAGTAAGTTCTTCTTTAATTCTTTCAAAAATAATTACGTTCGTATCTACCGCCATACCTACGGTTAATACTAGCCCCGCAATACCGGCTGCTGTTAAAGTAAAGCCTAATGCACTTAAAATACCAATTGTAAATAATAAGTTTAAGATAAGTGCAATGTTAGCCACCCATCCACCAGTATTATAATAAATTAGCATTAAAGCAAATATTACTAGGAATGAGATAAAGAAAGCTAATGCACCACCTTTAATAGCGGCAGTACCTAAGGTAGGACCAACAATTTGTTCTTGTACAATTTTGGCAGGAGCTGTTAATTTACCACTGGTTAAAATTTCAGCTAAGTCCTGAGCTTCTTTAACAGTATAGTTACCTGAAATTTGTGAGTTTCCGGTAGTTATAGCATCATTTACATTAGGTGCAGAATAAACAAAGTTGTCTAATACAATTGCAATAGGTTTATCAATATTTCTGGCAGTCATTTTTGCCCAAATATTGGTACCTACATTATCCATCGACATGCTAATCACTACACGTCCTCGTTCATCATTATCCTGACGAGCATTGGTAACGTGTTCACCTTCTAATTCGGCCTGACCATTATCTAAAGTTTTAATAGCATATAAATTCAAGAAGTTTTTAGCTTTTGGATCGTTGCTAACATTATCAGGCTTACCATACATAAATACTAGATTAGATGGGAATTTGCTTTTCACAATATCCATCTGCATGTATTTATTAAAAGTGCCGGTATCCTTCACTTGTATCATGGCAATTACACCTGGATATACAACTTTTCCAGCAGCATTGCGATAGGGTTGAGGGCCAGGTAATAATAATCTTCTTAATGGGTTCTCATTGTTTTTAAAAGTAGTAGAATCAGTAACGGTATTGCTGCTTTTGTTTTCACTAGCTGTTAATTGTGATAAAGTAGCAGTTTTTGTAGTATCTGTGTTTTGAGTTGCTGCTGTTGAAGCAGTTGGTTTCTGAACTTTAGCAGTATCAATTGCTTTTATGCCATTCAAATAATCTTGTAATGCTTTATCGGCATTCAGTAATCCATTCACCAATTCAGGGCTTTCGGCAGTATATACCTCAAAAAACTGAAGGTTTGCAGTTGATTGCAAGTAATTTCTTACCCTCTCAGGATCAGTTATACCGGCCAATTCAACGTTGATAATTCCTTTTGCGGGATCAGGATTGATGTTAGGAGATGATACACCAAACTTATCTATACGTGTTCTTAAAACTCGTAAAGTATTGTTGAAAGCTGAAGTAGCTTGTTCTCTTAAATAATTAATTACATCATCGTTTGATGAGTTGTATTTTAATTTTCCATTGCTTCTAGCAACAAAATAGGGTGCTAGTTGAACATTGGGATTAACTTTTTTGAATTCATCAACAAATAAAGTAATTAAATCAGCTCCGCTATTGGCTTTTTTGTTAACAGCAGCTTCTAAAGCCTGATTGAATTGAGGGTCTTTAGAATAGTCAGCCAATGACTTAATTAATGCATCTAATTGCACTTCCAAAGTAACACTCATACCTCCCTGTAGGTCTAAACCAAGTAGTAACTCTTTATCTTTTGCACTACGATAAGTTGTTAAACCAAAGGGGCCAATTTTAAAATCCTGAGTACTATCAATTAATCTTTTGTACTCAGCCTCTTTCAATTGTTTTAAAGTGTCAGCATATTGATCGCGTAAAGTAGGGTTGTCGGCATACTTTACCATAGGAGATGGGAAGGCCTGAATGTATTTTTCGGCCTTGTTTTCCATAGCACTTTCATGACTTTTTACAATCCATGTAAAAGACAGCTGATAAATACAAATTAAAATAAGAGCAATCGTAAAAAATCGCACTAAACCTTTCAGTTGCATACTAGTAAGGGTTTATTAAATTTTAGAGTGGGCAAAGATAGGGGAATGGAAATGATATTTAATTAGAAATTAACAATAGTAAACAGGTGTTAAAAAAATTATTGAACATCTACCAGGTTAATATCAAAAAAAAGTGGTGCATTAGGAGGAATTGGACCTGCTCCTGTGCATCCATATGCCAATGACGAAGGAATTACAATTTTAATTTCTCCCCCTTTTTTTATGAACGGTAACGCAATTTGCCAGCCCGGAATCAATGAATTCAATAACCAACCTGTTTGGGCTGCATTAGTTTGTGCGTCAAAAGTAGTTCCATTCAATAATTTTCCGGAATAGGTAATGAATACTCTTGAATTAAGCGTAGGAGCGGCGCCAGTTCCCGGATTAATAATTTGGTACATAATGCCACTAGTATCCGTTTGATAAGTTATACCATTAGCCGTGCAGTAGGCAGCCATAGCATTTTTTTCGGATGCTACTGAAGCAGGTTGACAAGGTTGAGTGCCTGAGTTAGATTTGGAACATGCAGCAAAAACAAAAGCGGTAATACAACAGTAGAAAAGTGTTTTAATCATTATGGAAATTTAAGGGTTATTCTCTATGGTGTTTAAATTGTTTGTTGAATTTTGGTTGTTGGGTGAATTGTTTTTATTGATTCTTTTTTGTTTCGCCAGTAATTCTAAATAGTACTGCTGGTTCATTTCCCATCTATAATTACGATATAAAAATGCCATGAATATGGCCAAAATTAAAATAATGAATAATAAAAAAAAGGGATTCAATTTGCTGTGCGCTTCCATGTCGGCTCGTTCGTACCAACCGGCTGCTATAAGTAAAATTATTGCGGCACCTATACTCATTCCTAAAGAAAAACCTTTCAATAGCGATCGGGCTCCATGCTTTTGCTTTTCACCATTTTCTGCCCAGTATTGAATAAATTTTTCTTCTTTATCGGTTAACATGGCGCAAAATTAGTAGTTGCCATCCAAATAACAGCTGCTGAATGGTTAAAACAATAGTCAACAGTCCTGAATCGTTTTAGTTATCAAAGTTTTTATTCTATTTCATAAAAAAGAGCCTTTTTTAATGAAACCACTTATTTTCGTAATACTCAATTACAAAAATTAACTGCATGCGCCTACTAAAAAAGCATGGCATATTGGTTTTTTGGTTTTTTCTATTAGCCGATTGCTATTTAATATTAACGGAAAAAGAGAGCTTACGATACCTTACCAAACCCGTATTAATACCTGTATTATTATTTTATATTTTTCTGAATGCTAAACCTCATTTATTTAAACACACCAAAAAGTTTGTGTTTATTGCTTTTATATGTGCTTGGTTGGGCGATGTGTTTTTAATGGGCAAAGGTACTTTTTGGTTTATAATTGGTATGTTGGCTTTTATTGCCGCTCATTTAATTTGGGCAGCTATTTTTATACGCTTGCATAGGCCAGAAATAAAACACAGCCAAGAAGTTGTTATTGGGCTGGCTATTTTAATATGTTGGAATTATGTCATTTTTCACTTTATAGGCCCCAATTTGGGCAGCATGAAAATGCCTATTCTATTTTATATGGTTATTATAAGTTTAATGGCATTATCAACTGTAAATTTATTAGGAAGTAGAAGTAAACAGAATTTGGCCATTAATTTCTTTATTCCTGGTGCAATTTTATTTATGATTTCAGATTCTGTCTTGGCACTTAGAATGTTTTTATACACCGATGTTTCATTTTTAAGCGTAGTGGTAATGGTAAGTTATGGTTATGCCATTAGCTTATTGGCCGATGGATTTGCTCATTATTTAAGAGGATAAAAAAAATCCTCATAAAATGAGGAAGGGGTTATTAAAGTCGTCATCTTTCTTACACAATAGTGTGTTTATCCATATTTTAAAATTTTCAATCCATTTCATAAATACTCAAATTTAGCGGCTTAAAAATCGAAAAAAAATCCCGAAACAACTAAAAGTAATCATTCCGGGATTTATTTTGTATTTATAATAAAATGTTACGAATGGATTAGTAACCCATACCACCCATATCAGGTGCAGGATGAGCAGCAGGAGCTTCTGGTTTAGGCTTGTCTGCAATTACACATTCAGTGGTTAAGAACATTCCTGCAATAGAAGATGCATTTTCTAATGCCACACGACTAACTTTAGTTGGGTCAATTACACCAGCCTTAAATAAGTTTTCGTATTGTTCAGTTCTAGCATTAAAGCCAAAGTCATCTTTGCCTTCTTTAATTTTTTGAACTACTATTGAACCATCAACACCAGTATTAGTGGTTAGTATGCGAATGGGCTCTTCTAAAGCACGGCGGATAATTGCCATACCGGTTTGTTCATCGGCAATTTGACCTTTGATTTTGCCTTCCAATACTTCAATAGCACGAATATAGGCAACACCACCACCGGGTACAATACCTTCTTCAACAGCAGCGCGGGTTGCATGTAAAGCATCATCAACACGGTCTTTCTTTTCTTTCATTTCAACTTCAGTAGCAGCACCTACATACAATACAGCTACACCACCTGCTAATTTAGCTAAGCGCTCTTGTAATTTTTCTTTATCGTAATCAGAAGTTGTGTTTTCTATTTGAGCCTTAATTTGGTTAATTCTTGCAGTAATATCTGTTTTTTTACCTTTACCGCCTACAATGGTAGTATTGTCTTTGTCAATAGTTACAGAAGCAGCCTGGCCTAAATAGCTTAAATCAGCATTTTCTAATTTAAAGCCTTGTTCTTCGCTTACAACTGTACCGGCAGTTAAAATAGCAATATCTTGTAACATTTCTTTTCTTCTATCGCCAAAGCCTGGAGCTTTTACAGCGGCTACTTTAATAGTGCCACGTAATTTATTTACTACTAGTGTAGCTAATGCTTCACCTTCTAAATCTTCAGCAATAATTAATAATGGACGTCCACTTTGCGCAACTTTTTCTAAGATGTGCAAAATGTCTTTCATGGCAGAAATTTTCTTATCATAAATTAATATATAAGGATTTTGTAATTCTGCTTCCATTTTTTCGCTGTTGGTAACGAAATAAGGAGAAATGTAACCTCTGTCGAATTGCATACCTTCTACCACTTCAACAGTAGTATCTGTACCTTTAGCTTCTTCAACAGTAATTACT
Organism: Hydrotalea sp.; assembly: GCF_049968455.1. Taxonomy (NCBI): domain Bacteria; kingdom Pseudomonadati; phylum Bacteroidota; class Chitinophagia; order Chitinophagales; family Chitinophagaceae; genus Hydrotalea; species Hydrotalea sp. Next base: position 83,192 of record NZ_JBMFQT010000010.1, read on the forward strand.
CCTTCTTTACCCACTTTTAAGAAAGCTTCAGCAATTAATTTACCAATGGTTTCATCGTTATTAGCTGAAATAGTAGCAACTTGTTGAATTTTTTTAGAATCATTTCCTACAGTTTGGCTTTGTGCTTTTAAGTTTTCAACTACTAAGCTTACAGCCTTATCAATGCCCCGTTTTAAATCCATTGGATTAGCGCCTGATGCTACCATTTTTAAACCTTCGCTAATAATAGCTTGTGCTAAAACAGTAGCAGTAGTTGTACCATCACCTGCAATATCGGCAGTTTTAGAAGCAACCTCTTTTACCATTTGGGCACCCATGTTTTCAATGGGATCTTCCAATTCAATTTCTTTTGCAACGGATACACCATCTTTAGTAACCTGAGGTGCACCAAATTTTTTTTCAATAACAACATTTCTGCCTTTGGGGCCTAAAGTAACTTTAACAGCGTTGGCTAATATATCAACGCCTTTTTTCATTTTATTTCTTGCTTCAATATCAAAGAAAATTTGTTTTGCCATCTTTTAATTTTTTAAAAGTTTGGGAATTTTTTTTTGTGTAAGAGTGATTATTAACGGCAATGAATGCTTTTACAGCAATTAAACAATTGCCAAAATGTCGCTTTCACGCATTATTAATAAGTCTTCTCCTTCAATTTGAATTTCAGTTCCGGCATATTTACCATATAAAACGGTATCGCCAACTTTTACGGTTAAAGGTTCATCTTTTTTTCCAGCGCCAACTGCTACTACAGACCCTTTTTGGGGTTTTTCTTTTGCTGTATCCGGAATAATAATACCACCTGCAGTTTTTTCTTCAGCAGCAGCAGGCTTAACAATTACCCTGTCGTGAAGCGGAGTAACGTTTAATTTTTTAGCCATACGTTATTGTTTTTTAAGTTTTTAAAGAAAACTGATTTAGAATGTCCCACATCTAGCCATTTTTATGCCACTCAATAGAAGCAAGCCAAATTTGCAGGTTTTATGCTTCAATTGCTCAATATGGTTGTGAATGCTGGCAGCAGAATGTATAAATGAATGACAAATAAAATTGCTTGTGTGTCAAAATTGCACCTCTACAAAAAAAATTGAGAAAAGCTATTACCACAAATCCATATAATCAGCACATACGTATGTTTTATAAAATTTGTTGTTATGCGCAGTAAAACAGTTGTAAAAAGTGTTTTGATTACTACACTGGTTCTATTTGTAATATTGGTTGTGCATATAATATGGGTTACAAGGCCAACAAAAACTAATGTTCCAAATGTGGCTATGGCTCGTATAGATTTTCAAGCTCCATTAAATGATATTCAAGGAAAAGCAATAACAGCATGGCTTTATGCACAAAAAGGAGTTACGCATGTATTGTGCAATACTTCTTCAAAAATTGCTGTTTTCACTTTTTATCCATCTCAGGTAAATGCTACTCAATTGGCCAAGCAACTATCCGGGTACATGCAAATTCCGGCTACTCGGTACTTACCCGATAAAGAAGAAATTGACAATGGATGCCCGGTTGTATCCATTTCAACCCAACAAAAAATAGAACAATTAGCTCATTGGTTCTTTCATTCTGTCAACAATTAAAATCAAATAATATGAAAAAAGCAAAAATCACTTTATTAGTGGCATTTTTAGGTATCTTTTTGGCATTTGGCAGTTCGTGTAAAAAATCAAATAGTGCACCAAGTATGCCGCAAACATTGTACGACTCATTAGGCGGAACTGCCATGGTACCCGATCCGGCCATGCAAGGTGCCATGATTGAGAAAGGCCGTTTAGGTATTCGATCGGTTGTGGATAGTGCTATTTTTGTAATAGCTGCCGACACCAACATAAATGGTTATTTTAAAGTTTTATTGCAAGAAGTTTCTTCCGGAAACTTAAGTGGGTTTAATGCATTAAGTAAGAATTTAACCGACTTTTTTTGCGTAGCAACAGGTGCCAAAGATTTTTCCTATACCGGAAAGGATATGGTTTCAGCGCATAATCCAGCTACAAATCCAAGAATGAATGGGAAGGCCATGAATGACGATTTTGATTCTTTTGTGGCTGATGTCGTTATTGCTGCTAAAAAAAATGGGCTGCCTGATTATTTAATTGCCCGATTGGGAACTATTATAAACTCTGTTCGTTCTCAAGTGGTGCAAGCATAACAAATCCCTGCTTTTTAATAACACTTAAGCATTATAATGAATAGCTATGTTGAAAGTAAACATAGCTATTTTTATTTTAAATTGTATCTGTTTAAATGCATATCATTATAGTAATAATTTGCACTTGCATTTGGAAACTACGTATAAACCATTACTTTTGCTGCCACTAAAACAGTTCTTTTAGCAATGATTAGCAGACGAAATATACGTGTTAAAGTAATGCAATTACTGTATGTAATTGAAAGTTCTAAGGAGTCAGAAAACATTAAAAATCCCGTTCAACAATTAGAAAATAATTTTAAAAAAACAAGCGATTTGTTTGTTTACATTATTTATTTTTTAGGCGAAGTTGCTAAATACGCCGAACAGGATGCCCGCATAAAAGCTAATAAACATATAACTACCATTGACGATTTAAATGTAAGTACAAAAATTGCTGGCAACAATGTGTTATGGCAAATATTGGAATTACCTGCTATTCAACTTGCTATTAAAAGTTTGAATCCTGCTACGTTTATTGATAGTGAATTAGTACGTAAACTTTATTTACAAATAGTAAATACACCTGAATATAAAACTTATGTAGCTGAACAAAGTCGTGATATACGTAACGAGAAATCTATTTTACTTTTCATATTGAATGAATGCATTTTACCGAATGAAGATTTTGAAACCCATGTGGAAGATGTATTTCCAAATTGGCAAGATGATGGCGAAATGATTATGCAGTTTGTGGCTGAAATGATTCAAAAGCCGGCAGCCAGTCATTTTCCGGAATTATTGGGTGAAGAAAAATGGAAATTTGCTAAAGATTTATTACTAACTGCCATTGACAAAAAAGAAGTGACGTTTAATATAATAAAACCCAAATTAAACAATTGGGATATGGATCGCATTGCTTTATTAGATATGATTATAATGCGTTTAGGGGTTTGCGAATTTTTATTTTTTGAAACCATACCGGTTAAAGTTACCATTAATGAGTATATTGATATTGCCAAGGAATACAGTACACCACAAAGTGGACAGTTTGTGAACGGTATTTTAGATGCTATTCATAAAGATTTGGCCAATGAGGGTAAAATAGAAAAAGTAGCCTATAAACCCGGTAACTAAAAAGTTGCACACATGAATTTTAGTAAAATTCTGATAATAGGTTGTTGTTACTTTATTATATTCGCCTGCCATTCCGGTAAGGCAGATAGTAACCCTGCTATGGCAGCTGCGTTTGATACCAGCCACTATACTATGGTTAAATGGATTGATAGTATTGTGAATTTTGGAACAATTACAAAAGGTGAACAGATAACGGTTCATTTTCGTTGTAAAAATATTGGTGCCGAGCCATTAATATTGGTAAATGTTAGACCTGTGTGTGGGTGTACTGTTGCAGATTATACGAAGCACCCAATAATGACCGGTTCTGAAGGTTTAATTGAAGCTGCGTTTAATAGTAACCATGTATCGCCAGGCAGTGTTTTTAAAACAATCATTGTCAATACTAATACCAAAAATGGCACTGAACATTATTTATTTTTTAGAGGAAATGTAACAACCGATTCAACAAATTCAACAAAATAGAAAACGTATTTTTCAAAACAATCAATAAAACAAAAACACATGTTCAATTTCAACATCATTTTAATGGCTGGTAATCCTCAACAAGGTGGTGGCTCAATTCAATTGTTTTTAATGTTAGCCATTATTGCGGTATTTTATTTTTTTATGATTCGCCCACAGGCCAAAAAAGCAAAAGAACAAAAGAAGTTTATAGATAATTTGCAAAAAGGTGACAAAATTGTAACCTTAGCCGGCATTCATGCTACTGTTTATAAAATAAATGAAGATGGTACTTTGCAGATTGAAGTAAACCCCGGTAGCTATTTAAAAATTGAAAAATCAGCTATTAGTATGGAATGGACTGCTGCTTTAAACAAAGCAACTGCTACCGCTGAAAAAAAATAAGAAAATATTTTAAAATTTTATACCCGGCTTTTATATTATAAAGGCCGGGTTTTTTATGTTTTGTAAACGAGATGAAGTAATTTTAAACATGCTTAAAATTGGTCTTACAGGTGGTATAGGCAGTGGTAAAACTACTGTGGCAAAAGTTTTTCAGGTATTCCAAGTTCCGGTTTTAGATGCTGATTCTGTGGCAAAACAATTAATGGAAGAAGATGCTTTACTAATACAGGCAATCACTCAACAGTTTGGTGCTGATGCTTATATAAATGGGAAGTTAAACCGCAAATTTATTGCCAACATAGTTTTTAAGGATGCAAAAGCATTACAGCAATTAAATGCAATTGTGCATCCGGCAACAATAGCCTATGCGCAAAAATGGATTACACAACAACAATCGCCTTATGTAGTGAAGGAGGCCGCATTGTTTTTTGAATCGGGTACCGATAAAGAAATGGATTATATGGTGGGCGTTACTGCACCTTTAGAACTTAGAATTAGCAGGGTAATGCAACGCGATAATATTACCAGGGAGGCCGTTTTAAACAGAATGAATAAACAAATGTCAGAAAATGAAAAAATGGCGAGATGCCATTTTGTTATTCAAAATAATGAAGAAAAATTATTAATACCACAAATATTTCAATTACACAGCCATTTCTTATCACTTTCAAAATAATGAATGAACTGCGTAATTGAAATTAGCAATAACGTACCATTAAAATATGTACTTTGCTGCTCTTGAAATTAAAGGTATTACAATGGTAGCAAAACCACCGGTAATAGCTGCATAACCTTCAATTTGTAAACGCGCAGCATCATTATAAATTGGAATAGTGTAATGAAAATTTAAACCAGTGGCAGCAATAACCAGCACAATTGTTAAAATACCCATTAAAATTACATAGATAATTCCCCCTGCCATTTTAAAGTTGGCATAAAAGAAATGATAGATTAAGCAAGCAATCATCATAAATAACATGGAAGAAAATATGATGGAAGAAACATTTATTAATTCAGAATCGGTAAAGTTGGTTAATGAACGTAATAAGAAATCGAATAATAAGTTAAGGATGGTTAATAAATATCCGGTTAAAACGCCAACTGATAAATGCTTAGAAAGGGTAGTTTGTTGAAAAGCGTATTCCATACATGTGTTTTTATAATGTTATAAAACGAATTATTTTGTAAAATTAAAGAATGTGATGCTGGTTTTAAAATTAAAATGTCATAAGATTAGACATATTGGCTTTATTTGGTAATGCGGTAGCACCATCTTTTTAATTTGCCCTCAAAATCGAAAGGGGTGGTGGCATTGGTAATATTTTTTATGATGCTTGCCCTAATATTTTCTTCATCCATTACAAATTTTGTATAGTTGGTGCTGAAGTAAATGGTGCTACCCGGCGTTAAAGCATGTAAAGCATCATTTAGTAAAGCAACATGGTCGCGTTGAATGTCTAAAATATCCTTCATGCGTTTGCTGTTACTGAATGTAGGCGGATCTATGATGATTAAATCGAAGCTATTGGGTTGTAAAGTTTTTAAATATTGCTTTACATCGGCATGAATAAAATGATAGGCTGCATTATTTTTCAATTTATTAATGGTAAAATTATCCTGCGCCCATTGTAAATAAGTTTTAGAAAGATCAACTGTAGTTACTGAACTAGCTTGACCAGCGGCTGCATACACTGAAAACGAACCGGTATATGCAAATAAATTTAATACACGTTTATTCAAAGCCTCGCTGCGCACCATTTGACGGGTAATGCGGTGGTCTAAAAATAAACCCGTGTCTAAATAATCGGTTAAGTTTACCAAAAATTTTAGCCCATTTTCCAAAACGGTAAAATATTGTTGGGCATCACCGGTTTTTTCATATTGATCGTTGCGATTGGCCTTTCGTTTACGTTGTTTAACGTAAATGTTTTCATTGGGTACATCTAAATGCATACTTATTATCTGCAAACAAGCTTCCAACCATTGTGTATGTTCTTCTTCCGACATTTTGTGTTTGCGGTGGTATTCGGCAACATATACATGGTTTTCATATAAATCAATACAAAAGGGAAATTCGGGTAAATCGTGGTCGTACACACGCCAACAAGTAATTTGCTGTTTTTGGGCAATTTTCTTTTTTCGTTTAAATACTTTATTCAGCCGGTTTTCAAACATTTCGGCTTTTTGGGGGGATAAAACGAAATTAGATTCAGATGATGAGGGCGTATTTTCCATACTGTTCAAAATTAATAGCATAGCCGCATTCAGCCATAAAATATTATTGTATAACCGGTTGAATAGCGCTTTGAACGTACAAGTGTGCGACGCAAGCGGAGCTTAATAGTAGTAACGAAGCCGGTAACAAAATTATTAGCAAGGGTGTAACTTACTGCTAATATATATGTGCTACCTTTGCAGCTTCTATGAAGGCAAAAACATTAAAACAAAACAAAATAAACATTATTACATTAGGTTGCAGCAAAAACCTGGTTGATAGTGAAGTGCTGAGCGGACAATTAGCAGCCAATGCTATACCGGTGGTGCATGAAAATAATAAAATTGACCATAACATTGTGGTGGTAAACACCTGTGGTTTTATTGATAAAGCGAAAGAGGAAAGTATTGACACCATTTTGAATCAGATTGAATTGAAACGCAGAGGGAAACTTGATAAGGTTTATGTAACCGGATGCTTGAGTGAGCGTTACAGAAATGATTTGGAAAAAGAAATTCCGGAAGTGGATGCCTGGTTTGGCACAATGGAGCTGCCGCTTATTTTAAAGGAATTGGGTGCAGACTATAAATCGGAATTACTGGGCGAAAGGCTTTTAAGTACTCCCAAACATTATGCTTATTTAAAAATTAGTGAAGGTTGTAATCGTACATGCGCTTTTTGTGCAATACCCTTAATGCGTGGTGCCCATGTTAGTAAACCAATTGAAGCAATTGTTGCCGAAGCCGAAGCGTTGGTGAAAAAAGGGGTGAAAGAAATTATGTTGATTGCGCAAGAGCTAACGTATTATGGTTTGGATTTATACAAAAAACGGTCATTACACAACTTATTGGAAAAATTGGCTGATGTGCAAGGGCTGGAATGGATTCGGTTGCATTATGCTTACCCCAATAAATTTCCTTTAGAAGTTTTAAAAGTAATGCGTGAACGAGATAATATATGCAAATATTTAGATATGCCTTTGCAGCATGCCAGTAACAATATGCTAAAGGCTATGCGCAGGAATAGCACCCGTGAAGAAATGAGTGCTTTAATTAAAACCATTCGGCAAAAGGTTCCGGGTATTTGTTTGCGTACTACTTTAATTGCCGGCTTTCCCGGCGAAACGGAAGCTGATGTAGAAGAATTAAAAAGTTTTTTAGAAGAACACAGGTTTGATAGGGTAGGTATTTTTACCTACAGCCATGAAGAAAATACAAGTGCCTATCGTTTAGAAGATAATATTCCTGCAGAGGTAAAACAGCAACGTGCTCAGGAAATTATGGAAGTGCAGCAGGAGATTAGTTTGGAAAAAAATATGGAAAAGGTAGGGAAGGTGTTTAAAGTTATTATTGATAAGAAGGAAGCCGGCCGATTTATTGGTCGCACGGAGTTTGATAGTGTAGAAGTTGACAATGAAGTAATTATTTCAACCAATAAAAAACTTTCTATTGGGCAATTTGTTAATGTTCGCATTACCAAGGCGTATGATTATGATATTGAGGGCGAATTGGTTGATGAATAAATAGATTAAACTTTAGTGTTTGTATTTTTAAATGGATTAAGTTTTGTTGCATGGAAGACTATTGCTATTATTTGCCAATAACTGAAACAGGATTTTTTTCAGCTATTGCTATGGATTATGTTACAGAAAAACCTGCCATAAGGCCTTTTTACGAACATAGTGTATCATTAGATGGCATAAAAGCTGCAATTGCCGCCAGACAAAAAACTAAAAATCATAGAACAGTTTTACAGGCTGCTTTACTAGAGCAATACAGCCAAACTACCCTAACTGAGGTTCAACAAAAAAATTTAAACGCATTGTTGTTGGATAATACGTTTACCATTACAACAGCACATCAGCCCAATATTTTTACAGGCCCATTATACTTTATTTATAAAATAATTCATGCCATACAGCAGGCTCAATTTTTACAACAACAGTTGCCTGAATACAATTTTGTGCCGTTTTATTACATGGGTAGTGAAGATGCCGATTTAGAGGAATTGGGTAATATAACGTTACAGGGTAAAAAGCTAACCTGGTTAACCAACCAAACGGGCGCTGTAGGCAGAATGAAAGTTGATAAACTTTTTTTATCATTAATTGAAGAAATAAAAGGACAGATTAATGTTTTACCCTATGGTGAACAGTTATCGCATCTTTTCGCCAATGCATACACGTTAGGTAAAACCATTCAGCAAGCAACTTTTGAATTGGTAAATAATTTATTTGCCGACTTTGGATTGCTAATTTTAATACCCGATAATGCTGCTTTAAAAAAAGTGTTTGAACCGGTGGTTGAAAAAGAATTACTGGAACAGTTTTCGCATAACGCAATAGCAAGCACAATTAAAGCATTACAGGAACATTATCCCATACAAACGCAAGGTAGATCTATTAATTTGTTTTACTTAACCGATACTTATCGTGAAAGAATTGAATGGGATGCTGCCTTAGAAAAATTTGTAGTGAAAAATACGCAGTTGCAATTTACTAAAACAGAAATGTTGAACGAGCTGCGTCAGTACCCTGAACGTTTTAGTGGCAATGTAATTTTACGTGGTTTATTTCAAGAAACTATATTGCCCAATATTATGTTTATTGGTGGCGGGGGCGAATTGGCCTATTGGTTAGAATTGAAAAATGTATTTGCCGCTGCTGCTATCCCTTATCCTGTTTTGTTATTGAGAAACTCATTTGTAATAGCCGATTCGAATAGTTTAAAACAATGGAAACAAATGCAGTTTACTATTGCCGATTTGTTTAAGCCTATTCTGACATTACAACAAAACTATGTATTGAAGCACAGCAACTACAATGTATTGTTAGACTCGGAAATAAAAGCCCTAAATGAAGTGTATGAACAAATGCGGCAACATGCTGTAAAAGCAGATGCTACATTAGAAAAGCATGTTTTAGCATTGCAACACAAGGCCGTAGAAAAAATAAATGTGTTGCAGAAAAAAATAATAAAGGCTGAAAAACGAAAACATGAAATTGAAATGCACAGATTAGAAAGAATTAAAAACGCTTTATTTCCCAACAATCATTTGCAAGAACGCGTTGAAAATTTTTCTGTGCTTTATGCGCATTATGGTCCCAACTTGTTGCATTCTATTTTGAAAGCCAGTAAACAATTTGGGCAAAAAATGGGGGTTATTGAATTGTCTTAATTATCAAACTGATTGGGCCAATTGCTTTTTACTTTCCCAATTTTTTCTTTTACATCATTTTCCAGTTGCATTTTATATTGTGCCACTTGAATACCAATTTCATTGTTAAAGGCGCCTAATATTTGTGCTGCTAAAATGCCTGCGTTTTTGGCTGCATTTAATGCAACGGTAGCAACAGGCACCCCATTAGGCATTTGTAATATGGATAAAATTGAATCCCATCCATCAATTGAGTTAGAAGACTTAATGGGAACTCCTATTACTGGTAAAGTTGTAATAGATGCTAGCATACCCGGCAAGTGAGCGGCACCCCCTGCACCTGCAATAATTATTTTCAAACCCCGTTCTTTGGCTTTTTGTGCATATTCAATCATGCGTAATGGAGTTCTGTGTGCAGATACAATAGTTAACTCAAATGGAATATGCATTTGTGTAAGTATATCAGCAGCTGCCTGCATTACCGGAAGGTCGCTATCGCTGCCCATTACAATGCCTACTTGTATGTTTGTGATTGTCATAAATTATGCTTCAGTTTGCAATTGACGTTTGTAAAGTTGTATGGTATTTTCAAATCCCAAATAAAGTGCATCACTAATAATTGCATGGCCAATACTTACCTCATCTAAATTTGGAATATGTTTTTTAAAATAGGCTAAATTATGCAAATCTAAATCGTGGCCAGCGTTAATACCTAATCTAAGTTTATTTGCCAGTTCGGCTGCGGCAACATAGGGTTTAATAGCTTTTATTGGATTTCCTGCTGCAAATAGTCGAGCATATCCTTCTGTATAAAGTTCAATTCTATCGGTAAAAGTATTGGAAGCAGCCTCTACCATTTTTAAATCTGGATCAACAAATATTGAAACCCGAATACCAGCTTTTTTAAAAGTACTAATTACATCTATTAAGAATGCTTTATTTTTTATGGTATCCCACCCATGATCACTGGTAAGTTGTTGAGAGGCATCGGGAACCAATGTTACTTGATGCGGCTTTACTTCTAATACTAAATCAATAAATTTTTTTTCTGATGGGTTCCCTTCAATATTGAATTCGGTGGTAATAATAGGTTTTATTTCTCGAACATCTTTATAAGTAATATGCCTTTCGTCGGGGCGTGGATGCACGGTAATGCCTTCTGCACCAAAAAGCTGTGCATCAATGGCTGCTTTCAAAACATTGGGATTGTTACCTCCTCGGGCATTACGCAATGTGGCAATTTTATTAATGTTTACACTTAAGCGGGTATGCATGATGATTGATTATATAATTATGCAAAGTAATTGTAAAAATGGCAAAAGTATTCATTCATTTTCTATTCCTGTTTTGCTATTAAACCCGTTAGGGCAAACAGGTATCTTTCCGTAAAACAGCACTACCTTCGCAACAACAATTTTAAAGCCTAAGTGTTTCATTATTATGTCGTATAACAGTTTGGAATCTTGTTTAATTGATTTAGAAAAGCATGGCCATTTAGTAAGGGTAAAAGAAGAAGTAGATCCTTATTTAGAAATGGCTGCCATTCATTTAAGGGTACATGCGGCAGGAGGCCCGGCTTTATTGTTTGAAAATGTAAAAGGAAGCAAATTCAGAGCTGCATCAAATATATTTGGAACAGTAGAAAGAAGTAAATTTATTTTTAGGGACACTTTTAAATTGGTTCAACAATTAATTGAGCTAAAAAATAATCCAATCAAGGCTATTCAATCGCCCATTAAAAATATGCGTACAGGATGGGCCGCTATAAAAGCCTTCCCTTTAAAGCATCCAAGCCATAAACCGGTTTTAGCCAATGAAATTGCCATTAGTGATTTACCACTAATTCAACATTGGCCCAAAGATGGAGGTGCATTTGTTACCCTACCCCAAGTTTATACAGAGGATATTGATGCACCAGGTATTATGCATGCCAACTTAGGCATGTATAGAATACAATTAACGGGTAATGATTACATCTTAAAAAAGGAAATAGGATTGCATTATCAATTGCATCGTGGAATAGGCGTGCATCAAACAAAAGCAAACGCAAAGGGATTGCCGCTAAAAGTAAGTTGTTTCGTAGGCGGACCACCTGCCCATACTTTAGCTGCAGTAATGCCTTTGCCGGAAGGAATGAGTGAAATGGCTTTTGCCGGTGTGTTAGGAAATCGCCGTTTTAGATATACTTATGTAGATGGTTTTGCGGTAAGTACAGACGCTGATTTTGTTATTACAGGAGAAGTATTGCCCGGTGAATTAAAACCTGAAGGCCCATTTGGTGATCATTTAGGTTATTATAGTTTACAACACCCATTTCCATTAATGCATGTGCATAAAGTTTATGCACGTAAAAATGCTATTTGGCCTTTTACGGTAGTGGGAAGACCACCTCAAGAAGATACTAGTTTCGGGGCTTTAATTCATGAGTTAACAGGGAATGCCATTGCCAAAGAAATACCCGGTGTAAAAGAAGTGCATGCCGTTGATGCAGCCGGTGTACACCCTTTATTGTTAGCAGTGGGAAGTGAGCGTTATACACCTTACAATCCAACACAGCAACCCGCTGAAATTTTAACCATTGCAAATCATATATTAGGTACGGGGCAGTTAAGTTTGGCTAAATATTTATTCATTACTGCTGAATATGATGCACCAGTAAATGCTCACAACGTACCCGCATTTATGCAGTATATATTGGAAAGGATAGACTTTAGCCGGGATGTGCATTTTTATACAAACACCAGTATTGATACGCTTGATTATAGTGGTACCGGATTAAATAAGGGTAGTAAAGTAGTTTTGGCTGCTTATGGAAAACCCATACGTAGCTTATGTACAGAAGTCCCTTCGAGTATGCATGAATGTTTGCCTTTTTATAATGCACAATTGGCATTACCCGGTGTTGTGGTTATTTCAGCACCGGCTTATAGTAGTGAGGCAGAAACTTTACAACTAATAGAATGCATTAACACAGGATTGTCGGAAGATGCATTACAAAATGTAGCATTAATTGTGTTGTGCGATGATAGTGGATTTACTGCTAAAAATCTTCAAAATTTTTTGTGGGTTACATTTACTCGTTCAAATCCTTCACACGATATACATGGTATTCATGCTTTTGTTGAGCATAAGCATTGGGGTTGTAAAGGCCCCTTGGTTATTGATGCTCGTATTAAACCATACCATGCACCGGCAGTTGAAGTATTACCCGAAACCAATAAAAAGATTGATAAATTATTTGCGAAGGGTGGAAGTTTGTACGGTATTGAATAGGAATTGTTACAGCAGAATGCCTTGTAAAAACAAATATGCTACACTAAAGTAAATAATCAGTCCTGTAACGTCAACTAATGTAGCAACGAATGGTGCGGAGGATACTGCCGGGTCGGCCCCTAATTTTTTTAATAAAATGGGTAGCATAGAGCCGGATAAAGTTCCCCATAATACAACGCCAATTAAACTTACACCTACGGTAAAGCCAATTAATAACCAATGTTCTCCATATAAATTTTGAATAATGCCATGTTGCATTAACACATGCCAACTGGCAATACGGACAAAACCAATAAATCCTAAAATGCTTCCTAAAACCACACCACTGCTTATTTCTCGCCTCATTACACGCCACCAATCACTTAATGATACATCTCCAACAGCCATTGCTTGAATGATTAAGGTTGACGCTTGTGATCCGCTATTGCCACCACTTGACATGATTAGTGGTACGAAAATAGAAAGCACGACAGCTTTTTCAATTTCATCAGCAAAAAATGCCATAGCAGTAGCGGTAAGCATTTCACTTAAGAATAAAACAATTAACCAGCCAACCCTTTTCTTTATTAATTTAAAAAACGAAATGTCAAGATAAGGTTCATCTAATGCCTCGGTTCCACCAATCTTCTGAATATCTTCACTAAATTCTTCATTGGTAACCCATAAAATGTCATCAATAGTTACAATACCTAACAAAATATTATTATCGTCCACAACCGGCAATGCCACTCTGTTATTCATTTTAAATACCTGATTGGCATATTCTTGATCATCGTGAACATTTAAGGTAATTACCCTTCCATCCATAATTTCCGAAACAAGGGTGCTAGGCGATGCTAATAAAATATCTTTTATGCGTAAATCATCTAACAGTTCACCATTTTGGTTAATTACATAAATCACATCAATGGTTTCGCTGTTTTTTGCATATTTTCTTATAGTTGCGAAAACTTCTTCAATTGTATTGTATTCATAAACATACACATAGTCGGGTGTCATTAAACGACCAACCGAATCTTCCGGATATCCCAACAAGGAAAGGGTAATTTTTCTTTCTTCCGGGTTTAAAAGTTTAATTAAATCGCGAATTGTTGCATTGGGTAATTCCGATAAAAAAGAAGTTCTATCATCGGGCGGTAATTCATTTAGTAACTCGGCTGTTTTGGCGACGGATAATGATTTGACAATATTTTTTTGTTGCGTTAAATCTAATATTTTGAATACATGAATAGCCCGATGCATTGACATTAGGTTGATAATGTATGCTTCATGCTCCGGATACTGGTTAATTAATTCAACTACGTCGGTAATGTGCAAATTATTCAGAAAATAGGATAGGGCATCTTGATTCCTTTCTTGAAGGTAATGTAAAAATTGTTCCTCTATTGCAGTATGGTTTACATAATTTCCGGCCATAATGCAATTTAATATTTTCAGTTAGCACAAAAAAATACAGAATGATTAATTCCTATTAACTTCGTTTTCTTCTTACCTACTATTATTATGATTCTACCTTGTTTAACCATTGCACCATCAATAAAGGGTGGTAGAGGTGTTTTTACAACTATTCATTTAAAAGCCGGCACTGTAATTGAAATTTCTCCGGTTTTGGTACTTAACAAAAATGAAAGGGCTATGGTAGAACAAACATTATTGTATAATTATATATTTGAATGGGGTAAAACAGGAAAGAAAGCTGCCATTGGTTTAGGTTATTTATCCATGTACAATCATGATTATAATGCTAATGCCGATTATACAATGGACTTTGAACACGCCACTATGACCATTAAAACTGTAAGAAAAATTGCTAAGGGAGAGGAAATTTTTATTAACTACAATGCGAATCCAACCGATAATACCCCAATTTGGTTTGATGCTAAATAAAAATGGGGTTGTAAGAATACAACCCCGTAATTCACCAAAACCCAACTATAAAAAATGTTACCAATATTGATAGCCTAGTAAACGGGCTAATTCAACTTTTGCTAAGCATAACTGATATTGGTATTGTAATCTGGTTAATTCAGCTCTTTGAACATTAGTGCTGGCATTAGTTAATTCTAAGTTAGTGCCTGTACCATTTAGGAAGCGAGCAGCAGCCAATCTTTCGGCATATTTTGCTTCATCAATTTGCCCTTGTGTATTTTGAATTCTTTCCATATTGCTTTTAATATCGGTCAGGGCTTGCTGTATATCTTTTTTATAATTATTATTCAATGTTTCTTGTGCTAATTCATTTTGCTTAACAATGTTTTGTGCCAGTTTTACTTGTTGTTTTGTTTTACCGCCATTATAAATAGGAACAGTAATACCAATACCCGCTAAATAATTAAAACGCGGATTTTCTACTTCGGGTATATAACCATTTTTGTATCCTGCAGAAGCTTGTAAACCCACCATTGGTTTGTTCGCTAATTTGGCAATATTTACATCGCTTAAAGCTTCTTTAATTTTATCTTTCATAATCACAAAATCCATGTTGGTTGCCTGAGCAATTGCAATTAAATCGTCAATGTTGTTGGTGGCTGTTAAATCAAAATCGAACTGAGTACCATTGGCTAAACTTATGCCGGTAGTGTAATTCAATAAGTTCAATTGTTTTTGTATATTATTTTGTAAATCAACTTTTCTGTTTTGCTCATTATCAATTGCAGCTTGAATATTTAATACATCCACCTTTAATGCGTCGCCATTTTGCAATTTAGCATCAACAATTTTTTTATTATCGTTTAAGAATTTTAAAACGCTATCCTGAATGGCAATTGCTTTTTTCAGGTATACAATATTGTAATAAATAGTAGCAACTTGATTGGCTAGTTGTGCCTTAACATAGGAAAGACTGTGTGTAGCAGTTTGTAATTCATCTTTCGATTTTTCGATGTTTGCTTTTAAACGTCCAAAATCTATTATTGCATATTGTGCGTTAATGCTGGCGTTTACACTATTCACGGGTGCAAATTGAAAGTCTGTACCTCCTAGTGGAATAGTAATTTTTGGTTGAATATAAGCGTAGCTTGCATTACCTGTAACCTCAGGCATATTATTCAACTTTGTTAATTCTAATTTTTGTTGTGCGGTGCTGATGGTATTATTAACCTCTTTTACTTTTGGGTAGTATGTAAAAGATTGATTGATTAAACTTTTTAGCTCAGTATTGATCTGTACTTGTGCGGTTCCATAAACTGCATACATACTAAACAATAAAAGCAAAATATTTTTTTTCATTTTCATTTATTTTAATTATTGCTTTTTTATATATATTTAATGGGCTTCACTAGCAGCCTTCAACATAGCGGCTTTTTCTGCATCACTTTGTTTTTTTACTCTTAAAAATGCAACTAGTGGAATTACCAAAATAAAAAATATAGCCACTAATCGGAATGTATCTAAATAAGCTAAATAATAGGATTGTCGTTCAACTGATGCATTTATAAAACCGTAAGCTTGGTGGGTAGCATCTTGTAAAGTAGCGCCTGTTTTACTCATTAAACCACCAGCTATGGTATGTACCCGCTGATTTAAGAGAGGGGAACCTTCCGGCATTTTACTAACTAAGTCGGTTCGGTGTTGTGCATATTGGTGTGAAATATAGTTATTGGCCATTGCAATACCAAATGCTCCCCCTAATTGACGAATCATATTGTTTAAAGAAATGCCCGCTGCATAATCTTTAGGTTCTAATCCTGCAACTGCTTGATTAATCAATGGTAATTGCACCATTGATATACCAATGGCTCGAAGCAATAGTGGGAAAAAGAAATCCCATTTGCCTACATCAGGACTAACTTGTGATGTAAGAATACTATATGCTGCAAATAATAAGAATCCAACTACTACAAAAGGAATAGGTGAAACTCCTTTACTCATAATTTTACCAACAATGGGTAACATTACTACTGCCATAAGGGTAGGTGGCAATAATGAAATACCTGTTTCGTAAGCCGTAAATCCTAAAATACGTTGTGCTAAAATAGGATAAACAAATACCGAAGTGAATAGCCCTAATCCGGCTACAAAAGTAAAAATGGTTGTAAATGCTAAATTACGATTGCCAAGTACGCGTAAGTTTACTGCCGGCTCATCAATACTTAATTCATAAATAATAAAGCCGATAATACCAACAACTGCAATTATAGAGCAAATTCGAATGGCATCGCTGCTAAACCAATCATCAGCTTCACCCCGTTCCAATACAAATTGTAAACAACCAATACCGGCTGCCAGCAATAGTATACCGTTATAATCAATATGAATTGATTTTTTCTTTTTCCCTTCGCCTTCCTTTTTTTCAATAAAATAAAAAGTAAGCATTGTAGCAATAATACCAATGGGTATATTAATCATGAATATTAATGGCCAAGAAGCATGGTCAATAATGTATCCTCCCAAAGTTGGACCTAATGTTGGACCTAGTACAATACCCATACCAAATAAGCCAGAAGCAATAGGGCGGTCTTTTGGCTCAAATGCATCGAATAAAATTGCTTGCGAAGTTGATAATAATGCACCACCTCCAATACCCTGAACAAAACGCCAAGCAATTATTTCAACCAAAGAAGTAGACTGTGCACACATGTATGATGCAGCCGTAAAAATGATCATTGATACCAAGTAATAATTTTTACGACCAAAATATTCAGCTAAAAATCCGGTTAATGGAATAATAATTACATTGGCAATAGCATATGAGGTAATAACCCAACTAATATCTTCAATGCTTACGCCCAAACTTCCACTCATATCATTTAAAGCCACGTTTACTATTGATGTATCAATTAGCTCCATTACTGCAGCAGTAACTGTAGTTAATACAATAATAAATCGGGCAAATCCTTTTGGTGTCGCCATGTTTTTTTAATTAATCTTTATTGTTTGCAACTACATATACACTGAGTCCTGCACGCATCAAATCTTTAATCTGATCAAGATTGTCGAAATTAATTTTAACTGGAACACGTTGAGTAACTTTTACAAAGTTACCACTAGAATTATCGGGCGGTAACAATGCGAATTTAGCCCCGGTAGCATCACTTAAATTGGCTACTGTTCCGGTGAATTTTTTATTGGGATAAGCATCAATTTCAATTTCAACTTTCTTACCGGTATGTAAATGTTGTAATTGATTTTCTTTAAAATTGGCTACTACCCAATAATTGCTGTCATCAACAATTGAAAATAAAGGTGTGCCTTCCTGAACAAATTGGCCTTCACTGATATTTCTTTTTCCAATTTTTCCTGATTGAGGAGCAAAAATTTTGGTGTAAGTAAGTTTTAATTTTTGTTGATCAATTTTTGCCTGCTGAACGGCAATGGAAGCTTCCGCTTTCTCTACTGCAGCTTTTAAAACAGCAATTCTACTGTCGGCTGCGTTATAATCACGATGGCTGTTTTGATATTGTTGTAAAGCAGTTTCATAATTGTATTGCGAGTCATCTAATTGTTTTTTGGTAATTGCTTCGGCTGCAAACAAATTTTTGTCTCTATTCAAATCTTGCTCTGCTTTCTTTAAGCGAATTTCACTTAAATCAATATTGCCTTTATTAACTTTCAACGATACCAAGGCATTGTTTAAAGAAGCTTTTGCGTTTACAATATCAATTTTTGTTTGTGCTAATGATGCTTCCATTTCCTTTAATTGCAATTGTAAATCAGCATCATCAATTTCTGCAACTAATGCACCGGCTTTCACGCTATCATAATCTCTTATGTATAGTTTTTTAATGTAACCTGAAACTCGGGGTAATACCGGTGTAATTTGTCCTTCAACCTGTGCATCATCGGTAGTTTCGTGGGTTAGCGCAAATTTTATTTTATCGAAAATAAAATACCCTGCTATCAACAATACAACTATTAGTACGATTAATCTGACAGGTGATTTTTTCTTGGGTTCTTTTGCTTGCTGTTCCATGTATTTTTCTTGGTTTATTTTGTTTCGGAGTTTAAAAGAGAGGAATGAACAATTTGTTGAATGTGTGTAACAAGTCTTTTTCGAAAATGTTCATCAATGTAAGGGTCAAAATCTGTTTCTGTATTTTTTACAATAAATAAACAACAAACCGATTTTGATTTTAGTACCTGATTAATGGTACCAACAATAGTGGCAAAAAGTAAGGGTGCATCTACCTTTTTAAATATTTTTTTTCTTATGCCTTTCTCAATGGTTTTTGAAAAGAAATTAATTTTCTTGTTAATTGATTCAATAAGAATTTGATGTAGTTCATGCCTGTTCGATACCAACATTTCCTGTTCCATAACTTTATGAAAGTCTGGATTTGAGAAGAATCGGTCTACATAATATTCAATGATTAAATCAATTTTTTCAATTTCATTCAGGGTTTTATCGTTTTCTAATTCGTCAAACTTTACCTGTAATTTATTAATCCGTTCCTCTACAATGGCTTCAAATAATTTTTCCTTCGAGCCGAAGTAATAATTAATCATGGCCAAGTTTACTTCTGCTTTTTGTGCTATGTCGCGTATGGATGTGCCTTCATAGCCTTTTTCGGAAAACAAGGATAAGGCAGTCTCCATAATCACTTCACGCTTATCTAACTTATCTGCACACATACAAAATAATTTACGCTGCAAAGTTAAACAAGTGTTTGATTTAAACAAACGTTTGATTTATTTTTATAAAAATTTAATGTAGAATTAAAATTAAAGCCTCAATTTTAGGTTTCATATGTCTATAAACTCGGTGTTAAGAAAGCAAGATTTCGGACCAAATTTTCAATGGGGCATTGCTATTGCTGCAGCGCAAAATGAGGGTGCAGCTAATTTGTACGGTCGTGGGCCTTCTATTTGGGATGATTTTGCACAACGTTCGGGTAAAATAAAAGGGCATGCTAAACCAACAGAATGCTGTGATTTTTATCATCGTTATAAAACCGATTTGTTGCTCGTAAAACAAATGGGATTTAATGTTTTTCGATTCTCAATTTCCTGGAGTCGTATTTTACCGAATGGTACCGGGGCTGTTAATAAAAGTGGCATTGCTTTTTATCATCAGTTAATTGACGCTTGTTTAGCTTTAGACATTACACCATGCATTACTTTGTATCATTGGGATTTGCCTTTAGCCCTGCAAAAAGAAGGTGGGTGGACTTCTCACTCCATGTTGAAATGGTTTAGTAAATATGTTACACTTTGCATGCAAGAATATGGGCACAAAGTAAAGCAATGGATTATACTGAACGAGCCTATAGGTTTTACATCTTTAGGGTATATGTTGGGCAAACATGCTCCCGGAAAATCTGGCATTCAGCAATTTTTTGCTGCTGTTCATAACGCTGCATTGTGTCAGGCTGAAGGCGGACGAATTGTTCGCGCTTTAGTAAAAGATGCAAAAATTGGTACAACTTTTTCCTGCAGTAAAGTCAATCCCGCTTCCGAAAAAAAAGAAGATCAATTAGCTGCAGAACGCATAGACATTTTATTAAATAGACTGTTGATTGAGCCTACTTTAGGTTTAGGTTATCCATCTTCAGAAAATTTTATCTTAATGGATCGATTACATTTGTTTACAAAGGCTTGGAAATATACTGAACGTATGCAATTTGATTTTGATTTTATTGGCTTACAAAATTATTTTCCTGTAACAGTAGCATATCAATCGCTCATTCCTTACCTACAGGCAGTAGAAGTTAAAGCCAAAAAAAGAATAGTGCCTTGTACCGATTTAGGATGGGAAATAAATGCTACTGATTTTTATAAAATTTTAAACCAATTTGCTGCATACAAAAAAATTAAATCAATCATAGTAACCGAAAATGGCGCTTGTTTTAAAGACAAGTTGGTGAATGGAACCATAATGGATACCAAACGCATTGATTATTTTAAAATTTATCTTTCTGCATTATTAAAAGCTAAAAAAGATGGCTTACCTATTGATGGTTATTATGCATGGACTTTAACCGATAATTTTGAATGGGCAGAAGGATTTAAAGCACCTTTTGGTTTGGTGCATGTTGATTTTGAAACACAACAGCGTACCATGAAAGCATCGGGTATTTGGTGGCAACATTTTTTGCACAATCAAAATATATAATTTACTTATGATAATTAGAAAGTTTGTATCGTTTTTTTTACTTGTAAGTTTTTTCTTGATAGTTAGTTATGGTAATGCTCAAAAAGTATGGACGGCAAAATTATTACGCCCCGATGGGCATGCAATTGTATTTAATTTTGAATTAACTCAGTTGAACAAAAAACCGGTTTTGTATTTAATAAATGGGGCAGACAAATTTTTAGTAGATAATGTTCTGTTTAAAAATGATTCGGTACTTATTCAAATGCCGGTGTTTGAATCGCAATTCAAGGCTAAAATTGTTAGCCCCACTGAGTGGCATGGATTATGGAAAAAAGGTACTTCCGGTGCACCTGTATTATTGCCTTTTGAAGCAAAAGTGCAATCTCAAAAATTTTCTGTTACACAACCTGCAGTTGCTAATTTATCAGGTCGTTGGCAAGTTACGTTTATTCGCCCCAATGGTACGCCACGTCCAGCTATTGCAGAATTTGTGCAACACAATAATACCATAACGGGCACTTTTTTAACTCCTAGTGGCGATTATCGATATTTAAGTGGAATTGTAAATGGCGATACATTAAAGCTATCCACCTTTGATGGAGGACATGCCTATTTATTTGAAGGAACCGTGCAACAAGATTCTTTATTGAAAAATGGATTTTTTTATTCTGATGCTACTGGGTTAGAAAAATTTTCAGCCTTTAAAAATCAGAATGCACAATTACCCGATTCAATTGCTGCTACCTATATGAAACCAGATGAAACTACTTTGCATTTCACGTTTCCCAACCTTAATCATCAACCTATTTTGTTTCCTAATGCAAAACTTAAAAATAAAGTAGTTATTCTGCAAATAATGGGTTCATGGTGCCCTAACTGCATGGATGAAACACAGTTTTTAAGCAAATTTTATCATCAATACAAAAATAAAGGGGTAGAAGTAATGGCATTGGCCTATGAACTAAGTACAGATTTTAATCGTTCTAAAGCCAGTTTGGAAAAGTTTAAGCAACGGTTTAATGTGCAGTATCCCATTCTGATTACTGGTGTTGCTGTAAACGATAGTTTAAAAACTGAAAAAACACTTCCTCAATTACAAGCTATAAAAGTGTTTCCTACGCTAATTTTTGTTGGGAAAGATGGAAAGGTTGCTAAAATTGATGCCGGTTTTTACGGGCCCGGATCAGGTGAGCATTATAAAAAATTTCAAGAGGAATTTTATCAAACTGTTCAGTACTTACTACAACAAAAAAATAATAACGAATAAACTTTATTTACTAAATTACGCTGGTTGAGCAGTAAGATTAAATACTAACGTACTACATTTTATATTCTTAAATAGCCAAAACTTTGCCACATGAAAGCTATAAGACAGTTCGTAATATTTATTTTAGTTATAGTTGCCATCGTTGCTTTTTTTATAGGTATTCAATTAATTAACGACTCAAGTGGGCGAACATTAGGTTTAATGTATGATGATTTGCAAGGAACACCCTTTAGTTCATATGCCACTCCCGGATGGTTGTATTTAATTTTTATCGGAGTAGGAAGTATGGTTACATTGATTTTAACTGTAAAACATACAAAACATTATGCGGCTATTGTAATCATTATGGGAATTATTTTAGCAATTTTTATCATTGCCCAAATTACGCTAATCAATAGCATTAATTTTTTAATTGTTATATTAGCTTTTTTTGCTTTCGCACTTATTGTTTTAGGTAATTTTATGCGCAGAAATTTAAAACATCCGCATCATGCACCTGTTCAACAAAAAGCATTTCATAAAAACAAGAAGCATCACTTACATAAAAAATAAAAGCATGGAATATACAGTATTCCATACTTTTAATAATCAATCAATTTTTATTTTAGATAACTACGAATAAACCAGGCATATTTTTCATGCAGTTCCATTAATCCGGTTAAAAATTCAGCGTTGCCTAAATCTTTGTATTCGTCAGTAAATGTATTTACATCATTTCGTAAATTTCTAATTAAAGTTTCATGATCGCTCAACAAGTTTTCTAATTGTTTTTTTTGATTGTTACTGTAATCTTCTTCTAATAAGTTAGTTAGTGACAAAAAATCTTTTAACCTGCCTTCTGCATAATGTCCCAACATTCTAACGCGTTCCGCAATTTCATCAATTTTTTCATCAATGGCATTGTACATGTCTTCATAAAACTTATGCATTTCCATAAAGTTGCTGCCTTCAATGTTCCAATGGCAGTTGCGTACTTTAGTGTACAAAACATATTCGTCTGCTAAAATTTGATTCATTCTTTTGGCAGCCAATTGGGCATGCTGTTCATTAATTCCAATATTTGCTTTCATAAAATGAAATTTTTAATTCATTACAAATTTAATTTATTCAATTTGATAAGCTTGTTATTAAACTGCTATAATTTTAAATATTAGTACATATTCATGCTTTAGTGTGATGAAAAAGAAAGGGGGAAAATTTTTTTATTGATTATGAATATAGCCTTACATTTGCACAATAATTTCTAAAATGACATTCATACATTCACATATTTATCATCATTCAATGCCCTCGCGGTAAGCGATTGATGTTGCTATGTGTATCAACATAACATTAAAAGCTTACCTCGGTAGGCTTTTTTTATTTTATAACCATAATAAATAAGTAAAATGCAAACTGAAAAGTTGAAATTGGCAATACAAAAAAGTGGTCGCCTGCACGATGATTCCATTAAACTTTTAAAAGAGTGTGGTATTGATGTTGCCAATGGCATAAACCAGTTAAAAACAGAGGCTAGCAATTTTCCATTGGAAGTGTTTTTTTTAAGAGATGATGATATTCCCCAATATGTTGAAGATGCCGTGGCAGATATTGGTTTTGTGGGTGAAAATGTGGTGTATGAAAAAAATAAAAAATTAAAAATAGTTGAACAGTTGGGCTTTGGAAAGTGTCGTCTTTCTATTGCAGTAAAAAAGGGAGAATCATATAATGGCCCCGAATATTTACAAGGTAAAAAAATTGCAACAAGTTATCCGGTTATACTCCAACAATATCTGCAACAAAAAAACATAAAAGCTGAAATACATGAAATTAGTGGTAGTGTTGAAATTGCACCCGGTATTGGTTTAGCTGATGCTATATGCGATTTGGTGAGTAGCGGTTCTACTTTGTTTATGAATGGTTTAATAGAGGCAGAAGTAATATTGAAATCGCAAGCTGTTTTAATTCAACACCAACAATTGTCTGCAGAAAAACAACAATTACTGGAAAAGTTGGTTTTTCGTATTCAGGCGGTAAAAAAGGCGAAGAATAATAAATATGTGTTATTAAATGCGCCAAACGATAAACTTTCAGAAATTATAGCGCTGTTACCGGGCATGAAAAGTCCTACAGTTCTACCTTTAGCACAACCAGGGTGGAGCAGTGTTCATAGCGTTCTAAGTGAAAATCAATTCTGGGAAATAATTGAGCAACTAAAAAATGCCGGTGCGCAGGGAATTTTAGTAGTACCTATTGAAAAAATGATTGTTTAAAAACTATTATCATGCAAATTTTTAATAACCCATCTATCAACGATTGGCAGCAAATACTGCAAAGACCGGCTATTAATAACGATACGTTACAAAACACTGTTTTGCACATATTAAAAAGTGTACAAACAGAGGGTGATGAAGCAGTAAAGTCTTTTACAAAAAGCATTGATTATATTGAACTAAAGCAGTTACAAGTTACTCCGGAAGTAATTAAAAAGGCCGGCGAGAAAGTAGATGCAGCTTTAAAAAATGCCATTGATATCGCCATTCAAAATATTCGTCTTTTTCATCAAAAACAAGTGCAGGCTATTGAAAAAGTTGAAACAATGCCGGGAGTATTATGTTGGCGAAAATCTGTACCAATAGAAAAAGTGGGTTTATATATTCCGGGTGGAACAGCACCATTATTTTCTACTTTAATTATGTTGGCAATTCCTGCTAAAATTGCCGGATGTAAAGAACTGATTGTTTGTACTCCGCCACGTAAAGATGGAACCGTTAGTGAAGTTATCTTATACACTGCATCTGTTTTGGGCATTGAAAAAGTATTTGCTATTGGGGGAGTACAGGCTATTGCAGCAATGGCCTTTGGTACAGCTTCCGTACCTCAGGTATATAAAATTTTCGGACCTGGAAATCAATATGTAACAGCTGCCAAACAATTCATTCAACAACAAGGGGTAGCCATTGATATGCCGGCAGGACCAAGCGAAGTTTGTGTATTGGCCGATGAAAGTGCAAATCCCGATTTTATTGCTGCAGACTTACTTTCACAAGCTGAACATGGCCCCGACAGCCAGGTTGTTTTAGTAACAAACCAAATGATAATAGCGGAAAAAGTAATAAAGGCTATTGAACAACAGCTAAATAATTTACCACGGAAGACAATTGCAGAAAAAGCCTTACAAAACAGTAAGTGTATTATTATAGATGATTTAGAAGATGCTATTGCTTTAGTAAATACCTATGCCGCAGAACACTTAATCATTCAATGTGAACATGCTGAAGCAATTGCAGAAAAAATTACCAATGCCGGTTCTGTATTCTTAGGCAATTATTCACCTGAAAGCGTAGGTGATTATGCCAGCGGTACAAATCATACTTTGCCTACTAACGGTTTTGCTAAAGCATATAGTGGCGTTAGTGTTGATTCGTTTGTGAAAAAAATTACTTTTCAACAAATTTCACAACAAGGCTTGCAACAAGTTGGCCCCGCTGTTATGCAAATGGCAATTGCCGAAGGATTAGAAGCACATAAAAATGCAGTTCAGATAAGATTAAATCAAACAATTTAAACAACTTAATATGTCATTTTCTCTTCAATCATTAATACGAAAAAATATTGCTGCTTTAAAGCCCTATTCATCTGCAAGGGATGAGTTTAGTGGCGAAGCTTCGGTGTTTTTAGATGCGAATGAAAATAGTTTGGGTTCACCTACTATAAAATGGTATAACCGTTATCCTGATCCTCATCAAAAAAAATTAAAAGCTGCAATTAGTGCTGTAAAAAGTGTTCCAGCTGATCAAATTTTTTTAGGAAATGGCAGTGATGAATGTATTGATATATTATTCCGCACTTTTTGTGAACCAGGAGTTAATAATGTTATTGTTTGCCCGCCAACTTATGGCATGTATGAAGTATCAGCAGCTATTAATGATGTTGCTGTAAAAAAAGCCCCTTTAACACCGAATTTTCAACTTGATACTTTAGCAATTGAAAATTTAGTGGATGGTAACACAAAAATAATTTGGCTTTGTTCACCTAACAATCCTTCGGGAAATTCATTAAACAGAACGGATATAGAAACAATTTTAAATAATTTTAATGGCATTGTTGTAATTGATGAAGCATACATAAATTTTTCTCGCCAAAAATCGTTTATTCAAGAGTTAACTGAATATCCCAACTTAGTAATACTTCAAACATTTAGTAAAGCATGGGGCCTTGCAGGTTTGCGTTTGGGTATGGCATTTGCTCAGCAGCCCATTATTTCAATAATGGATAAAGTAAAGCCTCCTTATAATATTAATCAGCTGACACAAGAAATAGTAACAAATGCATTACAAGAGGTGGGTATGGTTAACGATATGATTAAAGAAATTGTGGCCATGCGTGAGGCTTTAGCAAAAGTTTTTTTACAAATACCTGTTGTAGAAAAAGTGTATCCATCTGATGCTAATTTTTTATTAGTGAAAGTTAAAAATGCACAATCGGTGTATAATTATTTATTAACAAAAGGCATAGTGGTGCGTGATAGGAGTAATGTTATACTTTGTAATGAATGTTTACGTATAACCATTGGTACGGAGCAGGAAAATACTATGTTGGTTGATGCGCTAGCTGCAATTGAGTAATATCAATTATTGAAGTGCCACATACAATCTTTAATTACCTTTAACTCGTCAAACAAATTTTTTTTAAGTTTTTGCATTACTGCAAAAACATTCCTGTATCTCAAATAATACTTGTATGAAAAAGAAATTGATTGTTTTTATGTCGCTATTGTGTCTTTATCAAATGGCCAATGCTAATACAATTCATTCTAATGATTCTGTTATCGTTCATTCCGGTTCAATACAACCCGATGCCGATAATGCAGGTTTAATTTTACCTAAAGGTTTTGGTGCATTAATTGTAACCAGTTCTTATGGTAAACCAAGACACATTGCCATTACTCCTGAAGGATATTTATATGTTAAGTTAGCGCAACCCTTTAATGGGAACGGCATTTATTTGTTAAAAGATAAAAATGGCGATGGTAAAATAGATGATGCCATTGGTTTTGGTAATTATGGTGGTACCGGTATTGCATTAAAAGATGGTTATTTATATGCATCATCCGATGAAAATGTATATCGTTATAAGTTGAACAATCAACATGAAGTAAGCAACCCAAATGATCCTGATGAAATAATTCATGGATTATTGAATAGGCGGGAGCATGAATCAAAATCAATTACATTGGATAACAGTGGTAATATATATGTTAACATAGGTGCTTATTCCAATGCATGCCAGGTACAAGATAGGGTACCGGGAAGTCCGGGTTTGAAACCATGTCCAATATTAGATTCTGCCGGAGGTATTTGGCAATTCAAAGCCAATCAAATGCATCAAACTTATGGTGACGGCATTCATTATGCTTCCGGTTTAAGAAATGTTGTAGGTTTAGATTGGAACACACAAACCAATTCATTATTTGTAATGCAACATGGTCGCGATCAGTTACACGATAATTGGCCTAAGTTGTTTACAGTTCAACAAAGTGCTGAATTGCCTGCTGAATGTATGTATGAAATTCATAAAGGCGATAATGCCGGATGGCCTTACATTTATTACGATCAAATTCAACACAAGAAAATATTAGCACCTGAATACGGTGGTGATGGGAAGAAAACTGCCGGTGAAGATGCTATTAATCCTGTTATGGCTTTTCCCGGCCATTTGGCACCCGATGGTTTATTATTTTATACTGGTAAAATGTTTCCTGAAAGATATAAACATGGTGCATTTATTGCATTTCATGGGAGTTGGAACCGTGCTCCCTTACCTCAAGAGGGTTATTACGTAGTATTTGTTCCTTTTAAAGATGGAAAACCTACAGGTGAATGGGAAGTTTTTGCCAATGGTTTTGCCGGAAAACCACCTATTACATCAGCCAGAAATGCACACCGTCCCTGTGGTTTGGCACAAGGGCCTGATGGTTCATTGTACATAACAGATGATAATAAAGGTGCTATTTACAGAATTATTTATACGGGAAAATAATAGATCGATAAAAAATATTTAAACTCGAATTCATCCATTATGATAAAGTTTTTTTCTTTTGTTATGGCTATTGCAGTTATAGCAGTAGCCATAACTGCTTTCACTCCTTCACAAATAAATGATGTAAAAGCATCTGTTAAAAGGGGAGAAAAAGTTTATACAAAAGTTTGTTTGCCTTGCCACATGGCTGATGGAGGGGGAGTCCCTAATATGAATCCGCCTTTAATTCAAACTTCATATGTTTTAGGCGATAAAACAAAATTAATTAGCATTGTTTTGCACGGAATGAATGAAAGAGTACCGATTGACGGTGATTATTATTCAAATAATATGGCTCCACACAATGACTTAACCAATCAGCAAATTGCTGATGTATTAACCTATGTTAGAAACAGTTTTGGAAATAAAGCCAGTGCCGTTACTCTCATTGAGGTAAAGCAAACCCGTTCTAAAAAAAATTAAATTAAAGACTTACATATTTGCATGAAAAAAATTTTATTCATAGATAGAGACGGAACCATCATCAACGAAGTACCACCTACTTATCAAATAGATACTTTTGAAAAATTACAATTCTATCCGCAGGTTTTTAGATACTTGGGCTTAATTGCTGAAGAATTAGATTATGAATTAGTAATGGTTACCAATCAAGATGGATTAGGCACAAGTTCATTTCCCGAAGAAACTTTTTGGCCGGTACAAAATTTTATAATGGATTGCTTACAACAAGAAGGAATTTATTTTAAAGAAATATGCATTGATAAAAGTTTTCCGGAGCAACATTTGCCAACGCGTAAACCGGGTACCGCCATGCTTCAAAACTATATGAATAATCCTGGATACGATTTGGCTAATTCTTTTGTAATTGGCGATAGAATTACCGATGTACAACTGGCAAAAAATTTAGGTTGCAAAGCAATTTGGCTTAATAGTGATGAATTGCTTGGAAGTGCTGAAATTTCAGACGAAATGAATGTTTTAACTTCAACAATTGCTTTAAAAACTTTAGAATGGCGTGAAATTTATAGTTTCCTAAAACTGTCCAACCGTTGCGTAAAACACAACCGTAAAACCAATGAAACCAATATTGATATTGATTTGAATGTTGATGGTAGTGGCGTTGCCAATATTCACACTGGCTTAGGTTTTTTTGACCATATGTTGGAACAAATTGCCCGACATGGTAAAATGGATATAAGCATTACTACTAAAGGTGATTTACATATTGATGAACACCACACTATTGAAGATACAGGAATAGCATTGGGTGAAGCATTTGCTATAGCACTGCAAGATAAAAGGGGTATGGAACGTTATGGTTTTGCCTTGCCCATGGATGAAGCAGAAGCAAAGGTGCTAATTGATTTTGGCGGAAGAAGTTGGCTGGTTTGGGATGCTGAATTTAAAAGAGAAAAAATTGGTGATATGCCCACAGAAATGTTCTTTCATTTCTTCAAATCTTTTTCTGATGCGGCTAAATGCAACTTAAACATTACATGTAAAGGCAGCAATGAGCATCACAAAATTGAAGCTATTTTCAAAGCATTTGCAAAAGCAATGAAAATGGCTGTTAAGCGTGATCCATTTACTAATTATTTACCAAGTACTAAAGGGGTTTTATAAAATTTGCAATTGAAAATTATTTAATGTAATTGCTGTTTACTTTGCTTTAGTAGTAATAATTGGTTTACTATTAATTTTTAACCAAAAATAGCCTAACATCATTGCAATAATTGTAGCAATTAATACTGAAATTTTAGCAATGTCTTGTTCATTTTCACTTTTAAAGGCAAGTGTAGCAATAAAAATACTCATGGTAAAACCTATACCTGCCAACATGCCGGCTCCAATCATATGATGCCAGTTTACTTTTGCAGGCAGTACTGCCCAACCTCTTTTCACCATTAAATAAGCCACACCGCAAATACCCAACGGTTTACCAATTACTAATCCTGCAATAATGCCCCAGCTAAGTGATGTATCTAAAGCTTCGGCAAAATTTTGTGGTAAAACAATGGCTGTATTGGCCAAAGCAAAAATGGGAATGATGATGAAGTAAACCGGTAAATGCAGTTTAACTTCAAAATTTACAATGTCTTTTAAAGGAATAAAAAAAGCAAAAATTACTCCGGCTACGGTGGCATGTATGCCGGAATTAAACATAAAATACCAAAGTAGTACACCTAAAATAATCTGTATCCATGCAAATTTTTTATGCATTTTTTGCAACCACCATAATAATACAATTACAATAGCACAACCTAACAGATAGATGAAATGCAGTTTTTCTCCATAAAATAATGCAATTACAATAATGGCACCTAAGTCATCAATAATTGCTAATGCTGTTAAAAAAATTTTTAGATTAACCGGTACTTTATTTCCCAGTAATGAAGCAATGCCCAAAGAAAATGCAATGTCAGTAGCCGTGGGGATGGCCCATCCGCTCATAAATGCTGAATCACGATTGAATTGAATAAACAATATTGCCGGTACAAGCATGCCTCCAACAGCACCTAGTGAAGGAAGTAACGCCTTTTTAATAGTGTTTAATTCTCCTTGAACCACTTCTCGTTTAATTTCCATTCCGGCTAAAAAGAAAAAAAAAGCCATCAAAAAATCATTGATGATAACCAGAGGCGAATTGGGTAAATGCAATCCAATTACATTGAAACTATGTGCTTCATTTGCATTAAAATGATAATGCCATAAATGCGTGTATGCTTCACCTATGGCAGGAATATTACTGATAATAAGGGATAATGCTGTACATGCTAATAGTATTATACCGATAGAACGGCTATCGTGCATAAATGCCAACAAAGGATAAAACCATTTTTGTGTTTTATTATTCTTAAGCGTACTCATATACAAACTATTATTGCAACATGAACAAATTATAGCCCTGCAGAAATGGCAATGACCGTTACAGGATTATAAGCTGCAATATAGTTTAAAAAAAATTATTAGTTTTTGTGCATGGTGTAGAGTATGCCACCTAATAAGTGTCCTAAAAATAATGGGTCACTATATGATGCATCTGTATGGCCTAATGCTGTATAAAAAACTCTTCCACCTTCAAATGAATGATACCAACTCATGGGATGGTAATCACCATTTTCACCACCATGGTATGATTTTTCATCAATAGTTAGTAATACATGAACACTGTCCCAATGTGTATTTTTAAAATTGTACCATTCGTCCCAACGCGTCCAAGTTTCGGGTAAATTCTTGGTAGCAATAAAATGGTTATCAACTACATGCAGATTAGCATTTTGTTGTTCCGGATGGCTTTTGAAATAAGCACCAATCATTCGGTTATACCATGGCCAATCGTATTCTGTATCGGTAGCTGCATGTATTCCCACAAATCCACCTCCGTTATGTATATATTCTTCAAAAGCTACTTTTTGTGCGTCATCGAAAACTTTACCGGTAGTGCTTAAAAAAATAATAGCTTTGTATTTTTTTAAATTTGATGTGGTAAAAAAGTTGCTGTTAGTAGTAGTATCTACTATGAAATGATTTTCTTTTCCCAGCTTTTGAATTGCTCCTATGCCTGCAGCAATTGACTCATGGTGATAACCCGCAGTTTTGCTAAATACTAAAACCTTATCTTCTTTTTTGTTAAAGGATACCAATAATACCACTAACAAAATTGAAGCAGCTGTTGATAATATTTTCATAAGGCGATTTGTTAGTTATAATTTGAAATAGAAAGCAATAATCGTTTTATGCTTATTGTAATGGAATAATTTATTTTATTTGGATGGCGATACAGAATCAAAAACCACCACTTTCTCCCATAAATGGCCGCAGGTTTCAATAAAACGTAAATGAATAGGGTGGGTTTGGTATATTTCTTCGTCGGTTAAATTTTCAAAAATAGCCAGCCATGAAAAATGGTAACTTCTTTCAATAACATTCCTATTGGTTGATGCCAGCACACCAATATGAAAACTTTTAATTTGAGGAACTTTGCTTAAAGCTTGTAAACCTTCATGCAATGCTACATGTGCTTGTTGATTATTGGGTTCTTTTAACCAAAAATAAACGTGATGAATAAAGTAATTTTCTGGAATCATGCTTTATAGTTTATAAAATAGATGTACAAAAAATAAAACATTAAGTTAATAGTTTAAGTTAGAATTGTATATAATGTGTGACTACAATTTTTTGGTTTGGCCATTTTTTTAGCATATATCAATTATTGATATTCACCAAATACCTTCCGTAGCACATCAGCAATTTCAACTATGGTACTATAATTTTCCACAGCCTCAATAACCTAAGGCATCAAATTGGTATTTTCTTTTGCAGCAGTAGCAATTTTTTGTAAGCAAAATGCTACTTGTTTATTATTACCCTTTTTAATACCTGCATCTGTTTTTTTGTATTTATACAATAAAGTTTAATTCAACACATTTTTGGCTTCATTGCTAATTACTTCACAAGCTACTTCATGTAAATTGCCTTTTTTGTCTGTTAAACTATATTCTAATAATAATTTATTTAAATCAGAACCATTAGCAGAAACAGGTAGGTTTTGTGCTAATTGATTGATGGTATAAATACTTTGATCTTTCAGGTTTTTAATGGCTTTCCAAGCATCGGTGCTAACATAAATTTGTTGTGTTATATTGTGTTCAAATTCCTGCTTAATGGTTTGTATTAACAGTATTTGCATTTCTTTTGCAGAAATATCAGATGTATTTAGACGGCTGATTAAATTGGGTAATGCAATTCTATTGGCTAATAAAACCAGCCTTTCATAAGCTTGTAATTGCATTAACCGGCTATTGGCATCATTATTCATATTATTCATGGGCTTTTCCTCATTTTGTTTTTTGGATGGCCAAAAGTTAATGACCAAAAACAAAATAATAATTGCGCCTACAATGCTAATAACCAATGTATTGTTCATGTATCAATAAATTTTTTCAAAAATACTTGAATGTAAAGGTATTGCTTACCATTGTATACAATTAAAATAAAAAGCCCCGTTTTAAACGAGGGCTTTATTAAAGAAAGTTTATTTATTCAGCATGGCTTTAATAGCTGCCGTAAGCTTTGGAACTACTTCAAAGGCATCGCCTACAATACCATAATCTGCTGCTTTGAAAAAAGGTGCTTCAGGATCTTTATTAATTACCACAATTGTTTTACTTCTATTTACCCCCGCTAAATGTTGTATGGCTCCTGAAATTCCAATTGCTATATATAAATTTGGCGCAATTTGTACACCGGTTTGACCTACATGCTCGTGGTGTGGACGCCAATGTGCATCAGCTACCGGACGGCTACATGCAGTTGCAGCATGCAATGTGTGAGCTAAATCTTCTACAATACCCCAATTTTCCGGCCCTTTTAATCCACGGCCACCACTTACAACAATATCTGCTTCGGTTAAAGGCACTTCTCCACTTACTTTGTTTGTTGCTAAAACTTTTATGGAAGGTGATGGTACATCAACAGTTAATTGTTCAATGGTAGCTATACCATCAACAGTTTGTATACCAAAACTATTCGGATTAATAGTAATTACCTTAATAGCTGATGTAATTTTTACATAAGCAAAAGCTTTACCGCTAAACACAGTTTTCTTTACCACAAAATCATTGTCGGTGGTAGGTAAAGCGCAAGCACCGGTAACTAATCCTGCTTTAAGTTGAATGGCAACACTTGGCGCTACAGCTTTTCCTGTTTGATTATGGCTAAATACCACTACCGATGCATTCAGTTGTTGAACGGCACCGGAAATAACTTTTGCATATACCAATGCATCTACATGATTTAAATTGTCATTTTGTATTTGGTAAACTTTACTAACACCGTAATTACCCAACTGAGCTAAGTTATCGCTCACGGTTCCTAATACCAAAGCATTTGCGGTTGTGTTTAACTGCTTAGCCAAGGCACTACCGTAAGCAGCAGCTTCAAATGAAGCTTTTTTTATATGGCCTTCTGATTGATCAATGAATATTAAAACAGACATAAAATAATTTTTTATTTTTTCAAAATTGAATTTTTATTTCCGACAATGGTTTATATCACTTTTGCTTCTTCATGCAATAATTTCACCAACTCTTCTACATTGTCGGCAGGCACCAATTTAACACCGGCTTTGGCAGGTGGCAACTCAAAAGCAACAATATGTGTAAGTGCTTCTGTAGCCACTGCATTCAATACTTTTAATGGTTTAGTACGTGCAGCCATAATGCCACGCATATTTGGAATACGTTGCTCGGCCATTCCTTTTTGGCAACTGATTACAGCAGGTAAATTAACAACATCAACTTCCTCTCCACCTTCAATTTCACGGGTAACTTTAGCTTCAGAACCATTTAATTCAAATTGTGTGGCTAATGATATATAAGGTATGTTCAATTCTGCCGCAATCATTCCGCCAATAGCTGAACCGTTATAATCAATGGTTTCTTTTCCTGTAAATATTAAATCATAGTTTCCTTCTTTTGCTACTGTAGCTATTTGTGTAGCAATGGTATAAGCATCATCGGTTTCCAAGTCTATGCGCATGGCTTCATCACCGCCTAAAGCTAAAGCTTTGCGAATAATGGCATCACAATCAGCTCCACCTACGGTAATTAAATGTAAAACAGCGGATGGATCTTTTTCTTTTAATTCAATCGCTCTAACTAAAGCATACCATTCATCGTAAGGATTAATAATCCATTGTACACCTGCATCTTCAAATTGCGTATTGTTATTCTTAAAAGCAATTTTTGAAGTAGTATCAGGCGTTTTGCTAATACAAACCAGAATTTTCATATGTGCGTTTTTAAATGAAACAATTTGAATCCAAATCTGTTAAAAAACTGGAATATAAATTAGTTGTTTATGCAACTATTGGCAAATATAGTAAGCTTTTCTTTCAAAGTTTATGCTGTTGCAAAAAACTTCTATTAATTTTCAAATTTGTTTACACCAATTTTGCATTTATAGAAAGTAAATTGATAGGTATGAATAGGATAGAACAATTGCTTCAGTTTCTAAAAGAAAACCCAAAAGATAACTTCGTTCGCCATTCTTTGGCATTGGAATACATTAAATTAGGCGATGATTTAAAAGCCCGTATTTTATTTGAAGAAATATTAAACGACTCACCCGAATATATTGGCAGCTATTACCATTTAGCCAAATTGTTAGAACGACAAAATCAAATTGATTTAGCTACCGAGTGGTATGAAAAAGGGATGGCGGCAGCTAAAAAAGCAAACGATATGCGCAGTTATAATGAATTACAAGCTGCTTATGAAGACTTAATTTATTAAGCTATTTTAAACGAAGATTACATAGCATTTTTCTACCTTTATGTTTTAAACGATTGCTATGTTAAATACTATTCAAGAAAATGTTTTTCGTGCAGAAAAATATGTAACGCCAACCGGTAATAAATTAAATTGTAAGGGTTGGGTGCAAGAGGCTGCTTTACGGATGTTGTTGAATAATTTAAATCCTGAAGTAGCTGAAAAGCCTGAAGAATTAATTGTATATGGTGGAAGAGGAAAAGCGGCCCGCAATATTGAGTCATTAGATTTAATTATTAAAGCTCTTAAAGATTTAAATAATAATGAAACATTGTTGGTGCAAAGTGGCAAACCGGTTGCCATACTAACAACTCATGAAGATGCACCACGTGTATTAATTTCCAACTCGCAATTGGTACCTAAGTGGGCCACATGGGAGCATTTTGATGCCTTGGAGAAAAAGGGGTTAATGATGTATGGCCAAATGACTGCAGGCAGTTGGATTTATATTGGTTCGCAGGGAATTGTGCAAGGTACTTTTGAAACCTTTGCTGCTGTAGCCAAAAAACATTTTAATGGAACTTTAGCCGGCACATTAACAGTAACAGCAGGTTTAGGTGGAATGGGGGGGGCTCAACCATTAGCAGTTACCATGAACGAAGGGGTATGCCTTGTTGCAGAAGTGGAAGAGTGGCGAATTGATAAACGCCTTCATACCAGGTATTTAGATGAAAAATGTATTGTAATTGATGAAGCAATTGATAAAGCACTGGCCGCTAAACAACAAAAAAAATCATTAAGCATTGGGGTATTGTGTAATGCTGTTCATTTACTGCAGCGTTTGTTGGAAAGAAATATTCAAGTGGATGTTTTAACGGATCAAACCTCTGCACACGATCCTTTAATTGGCTACATTCCACACACATTAACCAACGAACAAGCCAACATACTCAGGCAGGAAAATCCAGAAAACTATAAAGCATTGAGTTATGAAAGTATGAAACAACACGTAGCTTATATGTTGGTTTTACAGGAAAAGGGTGCCATTACATTTGATTATGGTAATAATTTAAGAGCTAGAGCCAAAGAAGCTGGCTTGCAAAATGCCTTTAATTTTCCCGGTTTCGTGCCGGCTTATATCAGGCCCTTATTTTGTGAAGGTAAGGGGCCTTTTCGTTGGGCTGCTTTAAGTGGCGATCCCGCTGATATTGTTGCTACCGATAAATGTATTTTGGAATTATTTCCTGAAAATAAAAGTTTGCACAAATGGATTAGCATGGCTCAACAGCGTATTGCTTTTCAAGGGCTTCCTGCCAGAATTTGTTGGTTAGGGCAGGGGGAAAGAGAAAAAGCAGGTCTTGCTTTTAATGAATTAGTAAGGAAAGGAATTGTAAAAGCACCAATTGTTATTGGCCGCGATCATTTAGATACTGGTTCTGTTGCATCCCCTAACCGTGAAACCGAAGCTATGTTAGATGGGAGTGATGCTGTAGCCGATTGGCCTATTTTAAATGCATTGGTGAACACTGCAGGTGGAGCCAGTTGGGTAAGTTTACACCATGGTGGTGGAGTTGGAATGGGATATAGCATTCACGCAGGTATGGTAATTGTTGCGGATGGCACTGAAGCAGCTGCAAAACGATTGGCCAGAGTGCTGCGAAATGACCCTGGTATGGGTGTAATTAGGCATGCCGATGCCGGGTATGATATTGCTTTAGATACTTTACGTAAAAACGGATTAAGCCTTTCCGATAGATTGAAATAATGCAATTGGCGTTTAATCCAAGTCTTACTTGAATCATTATAAAAAATAAGAGGCTGCCTTTTGAGACAGCCTCTTTAATAAGATGTGTATCATAACTAAGCTACTGCTATATTTTTTGCAACCCTTGTTTTAACTGCTTTCAATGGCAATGAAATTTTTAAAATCCCATCGGTATAAGCGGCTTCAATATTATCGGTTTGAATATTTTCCGGTAATGAAAAAACTTTTTTGAATGATTGAGGGGCAAATTGTTTTTGTAGAATTTTATTGTTTGTTTCCTTTTGCTCTGTTGGTTGGTTATATTCCACGGTTAATAATCCATTTTCTGATTGAATGGTAAAGTTGGTTTTATTTCTTCCGGGTACCATTAATTCAATTTCGAAAGCCTTTTCTGTTTCATAAATATTGACAGGAATAGCAATGTTGTTATTTTTCTCATAAGCCTGGTGTAATAAAGCATTATGAAAAGGTCTGTGTTGTGAACGGTAATACATAAATTTTAAATTTTTCTATTTTCGTTCAAATTGCATTCCTACAAAGAAAATGAAACTTAATTAAGACAAAGTGACGGTAATTGAACTCTAATTGCGACATTATAACATTTTCGGTTTTAGAAAAACCGCAAATTGGCTGAAGCAGTTAACCACTAAAGTTTGTAAATTTGCATCCTAAACAATCAAAAATATGTATCCTGAAGAGATAGTAAAACCCATGAAGGCGGAATTAACCGAAAACGGTTTTGAGGAAATGTTGACCGCTCAAGAGGTTGATGAAACATTAAAAAAAGATGGAACTACACTGGTAGTTATTAATTCAGTATGTGGCTGTGCTGCCGGTAGTTGCCGTCCAGGGGTGTTAATGGCCATTCACAATGCAACTAAAAAACCAACTCGTTTGGTAACAAGTTTTGCAGGTTTTGATATGGAAGCCGTGAATAGAGTAAGGGAGCATTTATTACCTTATCCTCCATCTTCTCCTTCCATTGCCTTATTTAAAGATGGCAAATTGGTAAGTATTGTTGAGCGCCATCAAATTGAAGGTCGCCCGGCACAAATAATTGCCCAATACCTTATCCATGAATTTGAACAATTTTGCAACTAATTGTTGTACTTTGTTATAGATGTGTTAGTAATGTACGAAGTCCCGTTTCTACGGGACTTTTTCTTTTATTTGAAACAGATTAATTTTACAAGTTTGCCATTTTCTAATTATCATTGCACATTCAAAATTTCACATTAACAAACGGTTATGTATCCTAATCTATATTATGTTTTTAAAGATTTATTTGGGGTAGAGTGGAACGGATTGAAATTAATTAACTCATTTGGTTTTTTTGTAGCCATTTCTTTTGTTGTTTCTGCATGGGTATTAACGCTGGAATTAAAGCGAAAGCAAGCGTCGGGTATTTTAACTTATACTGAAAAAACCATTGTAGTGGGCGGACCCGCCAGCATAAATGAATTAGTTTTAAATTTTATATTGGGTTTTGTATTCGGTTTTAAAATTATAGGCGCATTTTTAATTCCATCTGCATTAGCCGATCCACAAGCCTTTATTTTGTCATCTCAGGGTAATTGGCCGCTTGGTATTATTTTAGGAATGGTATTTACCTTTTTAAAATGGCGTGAAAAAGAAAAAGAAAAGTTAGCAAAACCGGAAAAGCGAATTATACGCGTATGGCCACAAGATAGAGTGGGCGATATTGTAATTTATGCAGCCATTTTTGGTTTTGCCGGTGCCAAAATATTTAATAGTTTAGAAACTTGGGATGATTTTGTGCAAGATCCCATCGGTTCACTTATTTCTTTTAGTGGATTAACCTTTTACGGCGGTTTAATCTGTGCTACAATTGCATTATATTATTACTCAAAAAAGCATAAAATTCCCTTTATTGCCCTTTGTGATGCAGCTGCACCTGCATTGATGTTAGCTTATGCTTTAGGGCGTATTGGTTGTCAAGTAGCCGGGGATGGAGATTGGGGGATTTTAAATAGTGCCTACATTAGTAATCCTGAAGGAAAATTAGTTCCGGCTACAATGGAACAATTTACCAGTGCATTACAAGCCAACCAACATTATTACAGCGAACAGTTTTCCACTTTCAAAATTGAACATCTTTCAGTTCATGCTTTTTGGGGTTTACCTAAATGGTTATTTGCCTACAATTATCCCCACAATGTGGTGAATGAGGGTATTCATTTTGCAAATTGTACCGGTAATTATTGCTCTTTTTTACCAATAGGCGTATTTCCTACACCTTTATATGAAATTATTATGTGCCTAATTTTATTCTTTGTATTGTGGGTTATGAGAAAAAAAATTAACACTCCAGGCAAACTATTTGCTATTTACTTGATATTAAATGGTTTAGAAAGGTTTTTAATAGAAAAAATTCGGGTTAATACACGTTACCATTTTTGGGGTCTGCAACCTACACAAGCAGAACTAATTTCAAGTGCACTGGTTATAGGCGGAATTATACTGTTTATTTATTCCAAAAAAATCAAACTAAAACAATACCCGGCTTTATAAATAAAGTGAATATTTTGTACAACTACTTAGCCAATCCCAAAATGGATTGGCTTTTTA
This sequence comes from Hydrotalea sp., assembly GCF_049968455.1. Taxonomy (NCBI): domain Bacteria; kingdom Pseudomonadati; phylum Bacteroidota; class Chitinophagia; order Chitinophagales; family Chitinophagaceae; genus Hydrotalea; species Hydrotalea sp. Next base: position 122,901 of record NZ_JBMFQT010000010.1, read on the forward strand.
TCGCCTATTTTGTTTGTGTTACGCTTTATTCCAAATACAAACTAACTGGTTCACTGTAACTTTTACTTGCTTTAGTCGTTTTATTTCTATACTTCTTACAACATTCTTCTTCCATTATCGCCATTCATCCCCTAAAATTTGCCATTCAATATAAAACAATGTACTATGTTTTGCATACTACTTAGTTTTGTGATGTAATATTTAAAAACCAGAACTTAAAAATAAAACATGAAAAAGAATATTGTATCACTCATGCTTATGACAGTTTTAATTGTCATTGCCTTTACTAGCAACGCACAAACCGGTAAAACTTATACAATTTCAGGTGAAATAACTGGCCAGAAAAAAGGACTTGAAGCTGCTAATGTTATATTATTAAATGAAAAGGACTCTGCTGTTGTAAAAATGGTTATTACCAATAAAACAGGGCAGTACAGTATGGAAAATGTATCTACCGGATCTTATATAATTAAAACAATAGCAATTGGTTATGAAACGTATTTTTCAAATTCGTTTAGATTGTCTTCGTCACAAAAACTAGACTTTCATTTAAAACCATTAACGCAAGATTTAGCTGCTGTAACCGTTACCTCGAAAAAGCCATTAATTGAGCAAAAATTAGATAAAACAATTATTAATGTTGATGCCTCTCCATCTAATACAGGATTAACTGCAATGGATGTTTTAGAAAAATCACCCGGCGTTTTGGTAGATAAAGATGGTAACATTAGCTTAAAAGGGAAACCAGGTGTACTAGTTTTGATTGATGGCAAGCCTTCATATTTAAGTGCAACTGACCTTGCTAATATGCTGAAAAGCATGTCAAGTAGTACTATTGATCAAATTGAATTAATGACCAATCCACCTGCTAAATATGATGCTGCCGGTAATTCAGGTATCATTAACATTAAAACCAAAAAAACTAAAACGGTAGGTTATAATGGCAGCGTTACAGTTGGTTACGGGCAAGGTGTTTACCCTAAAAGCAACAACAGCATTAATTTAAATTATCGAAAAAACAAGATTAATATGTTTGGTAATTTTAGTTATAACTACTACGGGGGCTTTCAGAATTTGAATATTACCCGCAATTTTAGAACCACTAACGGTGAGGATATATTATCCATATTCAAGCAAAAAGCATTTATGAAACGTCAACAAAATAATGTTTCCTATAAAGTTGGGGCTGATTATTATGCTTCTAAAAAAACAACTTTAGGGGTAGTGGTTAATGGTTTTTCTAATCCATCAACAGAAAATAACAACAACGTTACTGATATATTGAATTCTAATAGTGTATTACAAAGTACAACCTTGGCTTCTTCTAAAATAAAAAATAACTTGAATAATATGGCTGTCAATTTTAATGGAAGACATGTTTTTGATAGCACAGGGAAGGAATTGTCAATGGACTTAGATTACGTTCATTACAATACTTTAAATGACCAAATGTTTGTAAACTCATTTTATGATAATTCCGGTAACAAAATGGTGCCTGACCAGTGGTTGAAAGGTAATTTACCTTCAGACATCAATATATATTCAGCTAAAGCAGATTACACTCAACAACTAAAGCATAATATTAAAATGGAGGCCGGTTTTAAAGTTAGTTATGTAAAAACCGATAATGTTTCCAGTTATTTTAATCAGTTGGGCAATCAATGGGTAATGGATAGCACGCAAAGTAACCATTTCATTTATGAAGAAAACATTAATGCTGCCTATGTATCCTTCAGTAAACAGCTTTCAAAAAAATGGAGTTTGCAACTCGGTAGTCGCGTTGAAAATACACATTCAAAAGGTACTCAATTATTTAATGGCCTTTCTTTCGATAGGAATTATACGCAGCTATTCCCAACTTTCTATTTAGGGTATAAGCCAAATGATAATAATCAGTTTTCATTAAATTATGGAAAACGTATACAACGTCCTGATTATGAAGACTTAAATCCATTCTATTATTTTTTAGATAAGTATACATATATGGTTGGGAATCCGTATTTATTACCGCAAATTAGCCAAAATATTGAGGTGAATCATATATACAAAGGCTTCTTAACCACAAGTTTAAGTTATGGCGTGATAGACAACTATATTACACAGGTGTTCAATCAAGTGGATAGTATTCACACCACTTATGTAAAAAACGACAATATTGCCCGGGTTCAAAACTATACTTTAAGTGTAAATGCAGCATTTTCGCCTACAAAATTTTGGAAAATAAACTGGTATAATCAATTCAATATCAATAAGTTTAATGGTTATGTAAATGAAGGATCCATCAATGTATCAGGCTTTAATTATACAACAAATTTTTCAAGCACATTTGAAGTAAAGAAAGGTTTAAATGTGGAATTAAGCGGATTTTACCGAACTGTAACTCAGGAAGGTACCATTACAGCCAATGAAATGAGTCAATTAAACCTTGCTATTAGCAAGCAGATTTTAAAAGATAAAGGTACAATAAGATTAAATTGTCGTGACTTTTTAAAATTGCAACATTTTAGTGGATATAGCCGCTTTCAAAACATTGATGTTCAATTATATAACACTTGGGATACCAGAGTATTTAATTTAAGCTTTACTTATCGCTTTGCTAAAGGAAAAGCCGGAACAGCACCAAGAAAATCAGCAGGTGCCATTGATGAAGCCAGCCGAGTTAAATCGAGCAATTAAAATGTATGGAAAAAGATAGATTCAATCATCCATTCAAAAGTTTTAATCAATTATAATGCAATGCCATTCATTTTATAATGAGTGGCATTTTTTTCAGTTATAAGAATGTTTACTCGTTTAAACATTGATACGCCTGTTATTTTTTTTAATGATTTAAAATTTTGATAAATGAATTTACTTATGATGGAGATGATAAACTTAAAGTTATTTTTTTCTTATAATTTATATTATGTTAAATAATGAAAGTGAAAAATAAATCACATTATTCAATCTATCACTGAGTTAATATTCCTACTCAATCAATAAAAAAATCAAATGTTATACCCGTCTAATACACTAATTGGTTTTTGTGGCTTGAAGATTTTATAATTTGATGATATGCGCCATCCCATAGTACCAAGCGTTTTTTTAGGGCTTCAAGGGTTGCTTCCTCGGCTTCCTTCCAAATTTGTTGGTCGTTGCTACAAAGATGTGCGGTCATTTGTAATGCTAGTTGGCTGTGATGGTCGCCATCCACTTCAATATGCCGTTCTAAATAATATTTAAAAATGGAAATGCTTTGGGGAAAGTTTTTATGGATATCGTTTACCATGGATAAAAACATTCCAGGAATCAAATCTTCTCGTCCAAATGTGAATACGGCAGATTGTAAATATGCTTTTTCTGTTCCAATAATTTTGAAAGTATAATCTACAAACTCATACGCTTCTTTGGGTGTATTTGATGCTATAAGAGCTGCATTGAGATTACCATCTTTTTGCAAAATGCTGATGAAATGCTCAATTTGGGTTGTATCTGCCCCACATTGTTTCATAGCATCAATATATAATTCAAAATGGCTTTTTCTGTTACCAAAACTATCAATGTCTGATTCTTCACCCACCACTATTTCATTAATTAGGTATCGCGTATCTGCCAAGCCTTTTGGGAACCATGGAACCGATGTGCAAGTTAATTTGTTTTGTAGTGATTTTAATAAAGACATAAAATCCCAAACTGCATATACATGGAATTGCATGAATATTTTCAAGTCATCAATGTTTTTAATGGCAGCATAAACTTTATGGTGCATAATTTCCTGCCTCAAGGGTTCAATAGTGTGCTTAATTTTTTCAATTTGCTCAGTCATCTTCTATTTTTTTTATTGGCGACGAAATTAAATAGTTCATGAAATAGTTCCTTAGTTTGTTTTTATAGTTTGCTCAACATTTTTGGTTAATTAAACAATCTATGGTATGCATAAGCACAAATATGTTTGTAAAATAAAAATCCCACAAAGAAAGGCTTTAGTGGGATTTTTAGTAGTAAAATTTTGTTAGCAAAATTAGTGACCGCTAGCAGAAATTAATTGGTCGTAAAATTTCACTTTTGCATCATATGCATCATACAAAGTTGGATTATTCGTTTTTACTTTATCGCGCTTGTAACTATACATATTATATAAAATATCTAAACATTTGCCGAAAACATTTTTTTCAGCTTGAGATTTATCTTTAACTGCATTTAAAGATCTATATGCATTCTCCATCCAAATAATAGTACTATCAGCTAGCGCTGCAGCTGGTTTATCTAAATCAGCATTAGCTTTCTTCAATGCATCAACCTGAGGTTTAATTTGTGCATCATAAGCAGCTTTCTTTTTAGGATCTTTAATATCAGCTTTTGCAGCATTTAATTTTTGTAATGAACGAATATTATCGCGCATTTTATCATCAATATTATTGAATTCTAAATTGTATAAAACGCCGGCATTGTAAGCAGCAATTCCATTCGTAGTATCTTTTGTATAAGCACGTTCAAATGCAGTTCTAGCTTTATTTTTATAATATACTTCTTCTGTACTATCTAATTTATCCTTATCGTCTTTTGGAATATTTGAAAACATTTCACCGAATTGAAGATACTTAGCTGCTGTTAAAGTGCCTGCTGCATCCTCTTTGTCAAACAGTTCAGCCTTTTCTTTTAGTGTATAGTTTTTATTTAAATAATCTGCTTCGTAATCATCCCATTCACCATTTGGATAATATTTTTTTGCTAAAGCCAACCATTTATCAAAAGCTGTTTTATTCTTGTTGTCGCTGGCACTTACTAATAAAAATTTATAAATATCTTCATATTCTTTGCCATTAACACCACTATCTGCCAAGCGGCTATAATATTGGTAAGCTTTGTCTAATTTTTTATCATTTTGATTAGCATATGCTGCATATAAAATGGAAGTTGTATCAAAGGTCATTTTAGATGTACTCCATTTATTTTCGAAAATAACATCGCTATATTTTACCGAATAACCGAAATAAAAAGCAGCAGAATCCCATTTTTTAGCATTGAATTCTTTAACGCCTTGGCTAAATGATGTTACATATAAATTAAAAGGTATATCCTGACCGCCATTTTCTTTCAAAATTTTATATTCAGGATCCATTTCCTGGTATTTCTTAAAGGCTTCTGAAGCAGTTAGTTCAGTATTAGGATATTTTTCGCGGGTCTTATCGTCTTTATACAAAGCTGCATATACTTTGGCTTTCCAGTACCAACCCTCTGCCTTTGCCTGAGCTTTAGGTTCTTGCATTAATTTATCAATTTCTGTTTTAGCATTTTCTAGCTGATTTAAAAGCATGGCAGTTTGTACTTTTTTAAAATCTTGTGCTTTTAAGGCCGATAAACCAAAACAAAGAAAGGCAAACAATAAAAGTTTTTTCATGAGTGTAAGTTTAAGTTATCTAAAATGGTTATGTATTTAATTAGTTTTCAGGACTTGGATTATTAGGTTCTTCAGATGTATTATTGGTGATGCTATTAAGATTCTGTTCATTAGCTTCACTATTCTCTATATCTGTTGTATTTTCCTCGGTTTCAGAAACTTGTTCTTGAATGGTAGATATTGCGGCAATGGCATCATCAGCATCCAGCCGTATTAAAATTACACCTTGGGTTGCTCTACCAGATTCTTTAATATTTGCAATTGGGGTACGTAAAGTTATTCCCGATTTACAAGTAATGATTAAATCTTCTGTATTTTCAACGGCAGTTATACCTACTAAATTACCGGTTTTTTCTGTTATGTTAAGGGTTTTTACTCCTTTACCACCACGGTTAGTAATTCTATAAACATCTTCACCATCGGCATCCACCAATGGTGTTCTTTTTCCATACCCTTTTTCACTTATTACCAATATGGTTTTATTTCTATCTTCTTTATCTACACATACCATGCCAACCACTTCATCATTAGCCTCATCAACCTCTATACCTTGTACACCAATGGCACCTCGTCCGGTTGGACGAACTTTTTCTTCAGGGAAACGAATAGCCCGGCCAGACTTAACCGCTAACATAATTTCATGATTACCATTGGTCATTTTGGCTTCCAAAAGCTCATCTCCTTCAATAATTGTAATGGCATTTACCCCTGATGCTCTTGGGCGGCTAAAATCTTCTAAATATGTTTTCTTAATAGTACCTCTCTTCGTACACAAAACAATATATTTATCAGCAATAGTGGCTTTATCTTCTAAATTATTTACATTTAGAATGGCTTTTACTTTATCATCGGGAGGTATTTGTATTAAGTTTTGAATAGCTCGTCCTTTACTTTGTTTTTCACCTTCAGGTATTTCATACACTTTTAACCAAAAACAACGGCCTTTTTCGGTAAATATAAGCATGGTATCGTGTGTTGAAGCCACAAACAAATGTTCAACATAATCTTCTTCTCTGGTTTTTGTACCAATGGCTCCACGCCCTCCTCTTTTTTGTTGACGGTAATCCGTTGCTGTAGTTCTTTTTATATAGCCTAAATGCGAAATAGTAATAACAACATCTTCTTCTTTAATGAAGTCGAGCATATTCATTTCTTCAGCCAAATATTGAATTTCTGAACGGCGTTTGTCGCCAAATTTTTCTTTAATTTCAATTAGTTCTTTAGCAATTAAATCGTAGCGCAATTGTTCACTGGCTAATAATTCTTTTAAATGGCGAATGATATGAATTAAACTGTCAAATTCTTCCACAATTTTATTGCGTTCCATTCCGGTTAAACGTTGTAAACGTAATTCCAGAATTGCTTTGGCTTGTAACTCAGATAAACCAATGGCTTGCTGATATAATTCTGCGGAAACATCCGTGAATAGTTCTTGCGATAAATACCAATTTTCTTCTGCACTTTTTTGTATTAAAGCCAACTTAGCTTCATCGGGTGTTTGGCTGGCACGGATTAATGCTATTACTTCATCTAAGTGGTCTAATGCTTTCAGGTAACCTTCTAAAAGATGGGCTCTTTCTTCAGCTTTACGTAATTCAAATTTAGCCCTGCGAGTTACCACCTCCATCCTAAACTGAATAAATTCAACAATTAGGTCTTTTAAATTCAGTGTTTTAGGTCTTCCATTTGAAATAGCAACGTTGTTAATACCATAACTGGTTTGAAGTTCTGTGAACTTATATAATTGATTAATGATAACGTTGGCAACAGCATCGCGTTTTAAATCAATTACAATTCGTGTACCTTCCCTGCTATTGCTTTCATTATTCACATGGGCAATACCATCAATGGTTTTATCATTTACTAACTGACCAATTCTATCTGTTAAAGCATCTAATCCAACTTGATAAGGAGCTTCTGTAATAATGATTTGCTCTCTACCACTGGGTTTGGTTTCAATATGACATTTGCCGCGTATAACCACTCTACCCCTTCCGGTTAAAAATGCTTGTTTTACACCATCCATTCCATAAATAATACCACCGGTAGGAAAATCAGGTGCTTTAATGTGTTGCATTAATTCATCAATAGTGATAGCCTGATTTTGAATGTAAGCTACGCAACCATCAATAACTTCACTTAAGTTATGAGGCATCATATTGGTAGCCATACCAACGGCTATACCACTACTACCATTAATTATTAATTGAGGAATTCGAGTGGGAAGTACAGTAGGTTCTTGTAATGAATCATCAAAGTTCAATTGAAAATCTACTGTTTCTTTTTCAATATCTTCCAACATGGCTTCCGCAAAGCGGTGCAAACGAACC
>NZ_JBMFQT010000011.1:0-111856 GCF_049968455.1 Hydrotalea sp.
TTATGAAAAAGCGATTGAGATAAATTGTACTTACGTAGCGTTTCTTGCAAGCCATTCATCTCTACTTCCTGGATGATTTGAAGCTTCTGTGCTTCACTCCATTTTCTTTTGATTATACTCATATTTTTTAAATTTAGTGACTTTTTAATAAGTCAATCTATTTCTAAAAATATCTCCAGCCTTTTAGGAGGCTAATACAATCACGAAGTACTATTACAAAAAGTAATAGGAATATAATAGGAATAATATTTTGTTCAAAATGGGGATATTTGTAACCTTTAGGTTCTTTTAACAACGAATCTTGAACTGAAACATTTTTGTAATAGCAATGTATGTTTAGACACATTGGGGATAATAGAAACTACCAACACAATTTACGGATAGCATCCTTACTGTCGTTTGTTGCAGGCATTGTGAATGTAGTTGGATTTTTATCGGTGCAGCGATTAACAACCAATGTAACGGGACACTTTGCCTTTTTTATTGATGATGTATTTAAGCTGAACGTATGGCATGGTCTTATTTTTCTGTTGTACATTGTGTTCTTTTTATTAGGTTCTTTTATATCTAGTTTTTTGGCGGAGACTATTTTTAGATGGAATAAGGCATATGTATATATTATTCCCGCGTTAATAGAAAGTGCTTTACTTTTTTTTGTGGCTTTTTTGGGAAAGCTAATTCCTACTGAACCCGATACCTTGGCCTTTTTATTATTGTTTACCATGGGGTTACAAAATTCATTGGTCACCAATATTTCAAAAGCAACCGTTAGAACCACCCACCTCACCGGTTTATTCACCGATTTGGGCATTGAGCTATCACAACTATTTTTTTATCACCAACCCGAACAGAAAAAAAAATTACGCGCTTCTATTCGTTTAAGATTTAGAATTATCATTTTCTTTTTTATAGGTGGCACGGGAGCGGGATTGCTATATTCATTATTGAAACTAAAGGTATTGCTCCTAGCCGGTTCAGTGTTGGTAATAGGGGCCACGTTAGATTATTGGAAATATGGCATAATTAAAGCCAAACGAAAATACATGCGTAGATAAATGACTTTTTTCATAAACGAGGCATGATTTAAGTTAATACTAAGCTATATGCTTGTTTAGTGCATTAACCAAATAAATAATTTTAGAAAAAATACTCTATTATATTCCTATTAATACTTTACAACGGGAAGGCACTTGTGTAAAAGAGAAAGTATAATGCCTACAATCTATTTAAGCCTATTTAAATATTTATAAGCAATCATTCTTTTTGCAAAGGATGCTTACATTTTCTGTAAGCAACAAAATAGGTTTATTTTTGTGGCTCCATCAAAGCATTTATTCCTCATTGATAAATTCTAACATTGAAATTAAGGCAAAGAAGAAAAATAGTACGCTACTTAGATATTTTGGATAAGCCCATACAACCGAGTCCACTGGTGTTTAGCAGAACTTTTTTATTGTGGGCATTGATTGGTATAGTGGGGGGCATAATAGCCGGGTTGTATTGGATTGGTCTGGATTTTTTAATGCACCTTTTTGGTTATTTTAAAGGATGGCAGGTTATTCCTATAATGGCCACCGCCGGGTTACTGGCAGGATTAGTGATTCATTTTTTTGGCGACCCCGGTGAGTTAAATTTAATAGTGAACAACATTCGTTTTAATAAAGGAAAGTTAGATCCTAAGAACAACCCTTCTATGATTGTTTCTTCTTTATTGTGTGTTGCTTCGGGTGGAAGTTTAGGACCGGAGGCGCCCTTGGTACAAGTAACCGGATCAACAGGTAGTTGGATTGGAAAATAGTTTCGCTTAAAAGGAGAAGAATTACGGTCACTAAGTATTGCCGGTATGGCATCGGGCTTTACCGCCTTGTTTGGTGCGCCATTGGGGGGTAGTTTATTTGCTTTGGAAATATTGCATTATGAATATGCGGCTTTGTATTATAAAGCCATTATTCCTGCATTTGTAGCCAGTTGTTTTAGCTACCTCATATTTGCATTAATTATGCATTTAGGCGTTGGTCCTATTTGGAATTTTTCGGGCTATACCTTTTCGGGTATTTTTGATTTCGGCTATGCTGTTTTGTTTGCTATTGTGGGCGCTGCCATAGGATGGGTGTTTATTTTGGTTGCTAAATTTTTAAAATCCATTTTTGAGAAAAAGCCAATTCCAATATATCTTAAAACATTTATTGGGGGTATATTGCTGGGTATTATTGCTTATTACTTACCCTTAACCCGCTATTTTGGTCACCATGAAATTAATGCGTTGATTGCTGAAAAGTTTACATTACAGTTATTGATTGCGATATTGATTTTTAAAATTATTGCCATTGCCATTAGTGTAACCTCGGGTTGGCGGGGTGGTTTTATTATTCCCTTATTTTTTGTAGGAGCCACATTGGGATTAATTATTCACCAACTTTTTCCGGTCACTAATTTATTGTTGGCCATGGTAAGTTGTATGGCAGCAGTAAATGCCTGTGTAACCCGCACACCCATGAGTACTACTATTTTATTGGCAACACTAACCGGCTTTGGACAATTCATTCCCATATTTTTTGCCAGTTTAACGGGTTATTTCCTGGCACCTAAAATACCCTTTATTACTTCACAAATGGAGCAAGAGGAATAACGCATGATTATGCAAGGGAAAAGAAATTGTAAAATATAAATTACAATTTGATTTAGGTAGCTTGTTGCTCAAGCATATGTTTTAAATGAAGGCAACTATTTTCCACATTTTTTAATTGATAAAAAATGTAAAACTTTGTTGAGATGCTCATTTGTAATAATTTATTGCTGTATTTTTCAAGCATAGCTGCATCGGTAGTAATCAGGGTTTTATGCGGTTGTTCTAGGTTTAACCCATATTTTAATTTAAAAATGTTCTGTGCATATAGAACACAATCCATGGTATTGTTATTAACCACAGCAACTTGAGTATTTAGTGACTTAATTTTATCGTAATAACTGGATATACTATCTGCTAATGCTGGATGATGAATAAGCCTAAAATTACCGGTACTGATTAATTGGTTAAAGGTTTTTTCAGTAGCAAGAAATTCCGGAATCACGCCACCATATTTAAAGAAAAGTTGATAAGCAGTATCAATATTAGCTTCAGAAAGAGGGTGATGGTTTAAAATGTTTAAAAGAGAATCCTGTCCCTTACTGATTATTTTTTCGCGTTGAATGACATCAGCAATTGCAGTAGAGTCGCTGCAAATATCAACATACAAGCTTTTCATGTATGCTTTTTCTTTTGATTTGTCTGATATATGTTCCCGAACATTTTCTGCAACAAAGCCTAGAAATACGGCAATAAAAATCATCAGTCCTTCTAACAAGTAATCCTGCAAATGTTTTTTTTTCTTTAGAAAGATGTGGTGGATGCACTTCCATAAATTAGAAATTTGATGGTTAATTAACAGGCGAAGGGAAGTTTATTTTGTTATGATAGCAATATAAAAAGAAATGGCATCAATACAAAATAGCCTTAAAAAGTTATATTGTTTTTGAAAGAAGAAAAAAATCAATAAGTACAAATAAAATGAAAAGAAGGGATAACAAAAAAGGTTTCAGTAGTAATTCTAACTGAAACCTTTTTAAGATGTGTGGGCCCACCTGGGCTTGAACCAGGGACCCCCTGATTATGAGTCAGGTGCTCTAACCAGCTGAGCTATAGGCCCTGAGCTTTTGGCTCAAAGAGGCGCAAAAATAACTAAAATGCGCTATTTTCCAAATCGTTTTCATTTATCTGTATTAATTCATATTGCTTTGAGTATTCATTACAAAAATTAGCGACTATTTTGGTTGAAAATTGTTCCACCAACAATTAATTATACCCAATATTAGCTTTTGCTTATTTTTAACCCTTTCAATGGCTGCAATTCTGTTATTTTTGCCCTATTCTAAAAAAATGTTAAACCACTCGTATTTATACCGAATGAAAAAAACGATACTATTACTACTGCTTAGTGTAGGAACCTTAACAATGGCTCAGGCACAAATTTCTAATTTGTTCCATAAAAAAGGTAAAACCGATTCAACTGCACAACATAAAACACGTAAAGAGTCCAAACCTGTTATTCCCAAAATTAAAACCGACTGGAGCAAGGTAGATGTCAGCAAAGTGCCATCCGATCACTTTTTAGTGCAGTTTGGTAGCGATACTTGGGTAGGTAAACCCAACCCCGATACCATTGGAACCAAAGGCTTTAGCCGTCATTTCAATGTTTATGCAATGCTTAACAAGCCGTTTAAATCCGATAAGCGTTTTAGTATAGCGTATGGTTTAGGCGTTGGATCCAGCAATATTTTCTTTGACCACCGATATGTAAAAGTTTGGGCGCCGGGCCAAACGCTTCCATTCGATAGTACTACTCGTTTCAAAAAATCAAAAATAACAACCATTTATTTACAGGCACCGGTTGAACTGCGGTATTTTTCCAATCCGGTTGATCCGCAACATTCCTGGAAATTTGCTGTAGGTGCCAAAGTAGGTACTTTATTGAAAGCTTATTTCAAAGGGAAAAATTTATTAGACATTAATAACAACAGCTTATACGGCACACAGTATGTGCAGAAAGAAAGCAATAAAAAATTCTTTAATGGAACGTTTCTAGCGGCAACAGCCCGAGCGGGATACGGAAATGTTTCCCTGAATATTGATTACTCGGTACTTGGTGTACTGAAACAAAATGCCGGACCGGTGATGAATACACTTTCCATAGGCCTTACGATTAGCGGATTGTAAGTGTTGGTGCTGATAACAAAAGCTTTTGCCCTTTTAGCTATTGGCTAAAGGGGCATTTTATTGGCCGGCATTTATGCAATACCTTTGTATAAAATAATTGCCTTTTGATAGATAAACAACAAATAGTAGCCGAAGAAAAAGCCATATTAATTGGATTAGTAACCAAGGAGGATACGCCGGAACAAATAGAAGAATACTTGGATGAATTAACATTTTTAGCCGAAACGGCCGGCGCCATTACTTTAAAACGCTTTGTACAAAAATTACCACACCCCGATAGCCGCACCTTTATTGGAAAAGGAAAATTAGAAGAAATAAAAGCCTATGTTCAAACCAAAGGGGTTGCATTGGCCATTGTAGATGATGAATTAAGCGGCTCACAAATTTCAAATATTCAAGATGCCATTGGCATTAGAACCATTGACCGAAGCGATTTAATTTTAGACATTTTTGCGCGTCGTGCCCGCACTGCGCAGGCAAAAGTGCAGGTTGAATTGGCACAATATCAGTATTTACTACCTCGATTAAAAGGGATGTGGAAACACTTGGAACGCCAAGGTGGCGGTATTGGTACACGGGGTCCGGGAGAAACTGAAATAGAAACCGACCGCCGGATTGTAAAAGATAAAATTGCTTTGTTGCGTAAGCGTTTACAGGAAATAGATAAACAGGCCTTTACTCAAAGGAAGGAAAGGGGCGAATTTATACGCGTAGCATTGGTGGGCTATACCAATGTGGGGAAAAGCACCATCATGAATCTTTTAAGTAAAAGCGAAGTGTTTGCTGAAAATAAACTATTTGCCACATTAGATACCACTACCCGCAAAGTGGTATTTGAAAGTACGCCCTTTTTATTAAGTGATACAGTAGGGTTTATAAGAAAACTGCCGCACCATTTAGTAGAAAGTTTTAAAAGTACTTTAGATGAAGTACGGGAAGCGGATATACTATTGCATGTGGTTGATATTTCGCATCCAAAATTTGAAGAGCAAATGGGTACCGTGCAAAAAACCCTTCAAGATATTAAAGCCTTTGATAAACCCATACTCACCGTTTTCAATAAAATGGATTTGTATGAAGCTAAATATTTTGACGAATGGCTTTCAGAAGAAGTAAAAACCGATATTTTAAACGATTTATATGGTAAATGGCAACACCTTACCGAAGGGAATTGTGTATTTATTGCAGCCGTGGAAAGAAGAAATATTGAGCAATTAAGAAAAGAAATAATGGAAAAAGTTCGGAAAATGTATCAGGTACGTTATCCTTATAAAACTGTATACTTTTAACCATGTGGTGGAAGCAAAAAGCCGAAGAATGGGTAAATGCCGGTCCATTATTACAATGGTTTCAGCCGGGCGAACAGGGGCTAAAATTAGCCGAAATAGCGGGTAAAACCATTACTTTGGCGCAATGGAAGGATCGTCAATTTGCCTTTGCCAAAAAATGTCCGCATGCCGGGGGCATATTGGCGCATGGTTATATAGATGCACAAGGGTGTATTACTTGCCCTTTACATCATTATAAATTCAATATGGAAAACGGCCGTAATGTAACGGGCGAAGGTTATTATTTAAAAACATATGCGGTAAAAATTGAAGCAGGTGATTGGTGGGTGGCCATATCGTAAAGGGAAATCAGCGATTCAGCTAAAATATTTTGGCATTTTTTTCTGGGATATTTTGCAGAAAAACATTTTTCCCTATTTTTGCGCTCCGCAATTGCGAAAGGTATTCCCGAATAGCTCAGTTGGTTAGAGCATCTGACTGTTAATCAGAGGGTCACTGGTTCAAGTCCAGTTTCGGGAGCGAAAATAACAGGTAGTCAAAACGGCTACCTTTTTTATTGAGATTTTTTAAACTCAGCTGTTTGAAGTTTCACCTGTGGCGAGATTAATCAGAAGCTCACTCATTGAAGTTTAGTTTTGAGAGTGGATTATTTAGCCGAGGATAAAGCTTCTCTATGCTCTAAGCATTTATGTAGTCGCTGATGGTAGTGTAATATTTTTGGGATAACAATTTTTTCAATGGATGGCTTATTAGCATATAAAAATGATATCTCTTTATTTTGTGAAACCTATAAGTTAAAAGTTTGTATGCTTTTAGATCGGTTTTGACCGACGACTTTGGGGAATTGTAATTCAATAGATACCTATTTTACAAACGGAAGTTCAAGAATTGTTGGGTGATTAAATAGTACTCCACACACTGCTAAGAGTATTTTCAAAAAAAAGGCCATCCTGTAGAAACAGAATAGCCACTAACGATTGCTTGCCATATGAAAACTCGTCATCAATAATTTCTCTCTTGTCTTCTCTATGCACTGTAAAAATGCAACAATTTATTTTTAAATAGAAATATTATTTGTTTGTATTTATGATGCCCAAATGCTTTAATTTGTTGTAATTTATTATAAATCAATTATTTATGAAAAAATAAATGTTATGTCCAAAGTAAATATAAAAAAATACTATTTGTTTATTTTTATTTTTTTATCACCTTTTATTTTCAAAATGTCTTTTTTTTGGTACTAAATCACGAAAATAAAACACGTATATTTTATTTTAATACGAATTTAATATTGGTACTTTGCTATTACAAAGTAATGACCCAAAGCGGAATATTTAGGTAGGCAAATGGTTAAATAATCATCAATTAAATGTGAATTATTTGTAACAAAATGACCATAAAATCGTTATAGATTTAACAGTTGATTCCCATTTTTCTTTTACTTTTAAAAGATTCCCAATTTTTAAACAAGCGAAGTTTTGTTTTGTTGAGGCTTATGTTTTTTGTAAATTTAAACCTCGATTAAGGCTTGCTATTTCAGCTGTTTTAATTTGCACATTTACAAGCAACTACAAACAATCTCAGTTCATTTATCATATTAAAACGATTGTCATGATAACGTTAAATGTCAATAACAAGACCTACAACTTAGATGTAGCTCCGGATATGCCCTTGTTGTGGGCTATTCGCGATTATGTGGATTTAACAGGTACCAAATTTGGATGCGGCATTGCGCAATGTGGGGCCTGTACGGTTCACGTTAATGGGAGCCCCGTTAGGTCGTGCAGTTTTCCTGTAGCTGCTGCGGTAGGAAAAAATATTACCACTATTGAGGGTTTGGCCGACAATAAAATTGGTGAAGCTGTTGAAAAAGCTTGGATAGAATTGCAAGTGCCTCAATGTGGTTATTGTCAATCGGGCCAAATTATGAGTGCTACGGCCTTGTTGAAAAACAAACCCAAACCAACCGATGCAGATATTGATGCCGCCATGATGGGCAATTTATGCCGCTGTGGTACTTATCAACGTATTCGCTCGGCTATTCATAGGGCTGCTGAAATCATCAATGCTTAATGCTTAAAAATATTTACATATGTCTGAGTCAACCACCACCACGCTACATCGCCGCCAATTCTTGAAATTATCGGGATTTACCGGCACCGGTCTTATGCTGGGCCTTTCTTTAAAAGCCAATGGCGAATCAGTTATAGAAAAAATAACGCGCTCTTATTTAGATAAAGAAAGGCTAGAAACAATAGCCGGAAATACGGATGCTTATAATCTTACCCCATTTGTCATTATTGAACCATCCGGTACTATTACTATCATGAATCCTCGTCCTGAAATTGGACAAGGTGTTTTTCAATCGGTTCCTTCCTTAATAGCTGAGGAACTAGAAGTGCCTTTAGATGGCGTTACTATTTTACAAACCGGTGGCCAAAAGAAATTTGGAAATGGACAGTTTGCGGGTGGTAGTGCATCAATTAGAACCAGCTATACCCAAATGCGCCAAATTGGTGCAGCAGCAAAAGACATGTTAATTGCTGCAGCAGCGCAACAATGGGGTGTTCCGGTTGCCGAATGTTATGCAGATAATGCCAAAATAATTCATAAACCTTCGGGGAAAACAGTTGGATATGGGGCAGTGGCCGAAGCTGCATCAAAATTAGAAGTACCCAAAAACCCCGCATTGAAAGATCCTAAAGATTTTAAAATATTAGGCAAACGTTATCCAAGACCCGATGTTCCTTTAAAATCAACCGGCAAAGCCATTTTTGGAATTGATGTAAAGGTGCCGGGAATGGTATATGCTTCTATAGAACGTTGCCCTGTTTTTGGTGGCAAACTAGTGAAGTATGATGATACCGCCGCTAAAAAAGTGAAAGGCGTTATTGGTGTAGAAACTTGTGAGCGCGACATTAACGGGCATCATTCGGTTGGGGTGGCTGTTTTGGCAGAAAACTACTGGGCTGCTTTGCAGGGAAGAAAAGCATTGAAGGTAACATGGGATTATGATGGGCATGAATCATTCAACTCCAACAGCTTTGCCGAAAGTTTACGTCAGGCTGCAAAGGAAGAAGGAGCCATTGATCATGAACAAGGCAATTTCGATAAGGCTTTTGCCGATGCCCCTGTAAAATTGGAGGCATTTTATGAAACACCTGTTGTATCACATTCTGCCATTGAACCCATGAACTGTGTTTGCAGTTGGCACGATAATAATAAAATTGAAATATGGGCATCTACACAAGTGCCGGGCCGTATCATGGATCAATTCACTAAAAAATACAATATCCCTGAAGAGAACATTACCATACATGTTTTATTCAGTGGCGGTGGTTTTGGAAGAAGGCTATATCCCGATTATGTGGAAGAGGCATTGGAGTTAAGCAAAAAAGTGGGCAAGCCTGTTAAATCCATATGGACACGAGAAGATGATACCAAAATGGGTCCTTTCCGCCCCATGACTTTCTCTGCATTTAAGGGAGGGTTAGATGCAAATGGTAATCCCGTTGCCTTTCAACATAAAGTAATTTCTCCCACATTAGATGGGAATAAAAATTATGATAAAACGAAGGCCAACAAAACCATGACCGAAGGCATCAGCGAACAGAAATATGAAATTCCCAACATGAAAAATCTGTTCGTATTTCAATATATGCCGGTACCATTGGCAGCTTGGCGAGCAGTTACCAGCACCACTTTGGCATTTTCACATGAATGCTTTTTAGATGAAATGGCGGTTGCAGCAAAAAAAGACCCGATGGATTTTAGAATGGCCATGCTAAGTAAACCCAGTGATACCAAAACATTAATGCAAAAATTACGTGAGGTATCAAAATGGGATACGCCGTTACCCAAAGGTTGGGGCAGAGGGGTGGCACAATGGGAGTTTTTTGCGGGAATCGCCGGCTATGTTATTGAAGTTTCTAAGAAAGGAAATGGCATTAAAATAGAAAAGGCATATGCGGTTATTGACTTAGGAACAGTGGTAAATCCTGATACGGTAGAAGCCCAAGTGCAAGGTGCAGCGGTAATGGCATTAGGTGCCGCCATAAAAAATGGTATCACTTTTAATAACGGACAAACTGTTCAAAGTAATTATAACAATAATCCCATTGTTCGTATTAATGAAATGCCGCCGGTAGAGGTACATATAATTGCCAATGGAGGACCAGTTATTAAAGGAGTGGGTGAACCCGGATTACCACCTTTTGCTCCTGCATTGTGCAATGCTATTTATGCCGCAACCGGAAAAAGAATAAGAAAACTTCCTTTTGATATTAACAACATTGTTTAATCCAATTACACGCATAGTTTAAATATGAAAAAAATTATTACCAGCATGGCTTTATTAACGCTTGGCTTTTTGGCTGTTTCATTTCAACAAGATAAAGCATTAAAAGAAAGTATAGCCCGAGGCAAAGAAGCCTATGCTTTGTATTGTCAAAACTGCCATATGGAAAATGGAAAAGGACAGGAAGGTATGTTTCCACCTTTAGTAAAAACCGATTTTATGCAAAAGCCTATTGAGGCATTTGTAAGTGTTATTTTAAAAGGGCAACAAGGTATCATTACCGTAAATGGCGTAGAGTATAATAACGTTATGCCTGCTCAGGATTATTTAACCAACGAACAAATTGCAGACATTATTAATTATACACGAAATAGTTGGGGCAATAAATTAAAAGGCATGGCTACACCCGATAAAGTAAACGGTATGCGTAATTAAGAAGTTTTAAAATGAGGCATGAAAGAAATAAAAGATATTATTGTTGCTTACACCAAAGCCTGTGCTTTACAACAGCATACGGCTTTGGCAACAGTGGTAAAAGTTGAAGGTTCCTCATACAGAAGGCCGGGTGCCAGAATGTTGGTGAATGAAACAGGTGAAGTTACCGGTGCTATCAGTGGCGGTTGTTTAGAAGGTGATGCATTGAAGAAAGCATTATTAGCCATACATCAAAATAAAAATAAAATTGTAGTTTACGATACTACCGATGAAGAGGATGCTAAACTGGGCATTCAATTAGGTTGTAACGGAATTGTATCCATTTTATTTGAGCCATTACCACTAGAAGTTGAAGTGCCCAACAATCCGATAAATGCCTTACGGAATGCCATTGCTGATAGAAGTAATACTGGTATCGTTATCTGTGGATTTAATTCTAATTCACAACAACACCTGGGAACTACTGAATTAAACTTGCTCCCAATTGCTGTACAAAAAGCCATTACTGATACCTTGCAAATAGAGCAGGTTAATGATGGCCACATTATGCAAGAATGGGAGGGAACCCAACAGCAATTGTTTATACAACAAGTTCAACCTTCCATACAATTAATAATTGTTGGGGCGGGAAATGATGCCATTCCTTTAGCCAGAATGGCTGCAATAACCGGCTGGCAAATAATATTGGCCGATGGCAGAAAAACACATGCAACTAGCCAACGCTTTCCTCAAGCGGAACAAATACTGGTGGGCAAACCGCAAGAAGTGGTTCCTCAATGGCCGATAGATACAAATACCGCCATTGTATTAATGACACATAATTATAATTATGATTTAGCAGTTTTAGCGGAATTGCAAAAATTACCCCCGTTGCCATACATCGGCTTATTGGGTCCGGCTTCTAAAAGAGAAAGATTACTGAATGAATTAGCTGAACAGGGAATTGAGTTCTCTGATGATCAAAAAATGAATATTTATGGTCCTACCGGCTTAAACCTTGGAGCAGAAACTGCTGAAGAAATTGCTGTTTCAATAGTAGCAGAAATTATGAGCGTATTAAATAAAAAAAATCCGTATCACTTACGTGATAAATCAGCAGCCATTCATGCAAATCATTTATGAAAACAGGCATTATTATATTAGCTGCAGGCGCTGCAACAAGAATGGGTAAACCTAAAATGTTATTGCCTTATGGCGAAAAAAATCTATTGCAACACATTGTTCAACAGGCACAACAAATACCATCTGAAGGCATATTAATTGTTACCGGTTATTATGATGCCATGATAAAACAAGCATTCAATAATTATCCAATATACTTGGTATATAATGAACAATGGAAGGAAGGAATGGCTTCTTCTATAAAATTGGGATTACAGTGGTGGCTTGAACAGAATAATGCTTTAACACAAATAATGATTTTAGTGAGTGATCAACCTTATTTAAATGCTGATATTTTAAATAAACTATTACAGCAACAACAACAAACACAAAAGGGAATCATAGCGGCCACTTATGAAGGAATAACAGGAACACCAGTTTTGTTTTCGCGCCAATATTTTTCCCAATTACTTCAATTGAAGGGTGATAAAGGTGCCGGAAATATTTTAAAAGCATTTCCTGAAGATGTAGCTACCATTTCTTTTGAAGCGGGAAAATATGATATTGATACACCGGAGGATTATGAACAATTTTGTCTCCACAACAATTAAACCATGTTAATTGATTCACATCAGCGGATACATACTTATTTACGCATATCTCTTACGGATAATTGCAACCTGCGCTGTTTTTATTGTATGCCGGCAGAACAATATAGTTTTATGCCTGCAGCGCATTTAATGCAGTCTACTGAAATTTTGGAATTGGCCAAGATATTTGTTGAACAGGGTGTTACTAAAATTCGCTTAACAGGTGGGGAGCCTTTGATAAGAAAAGATGTTGCTGAAATTATTCATTTGCTATCAAGCTTACCGGTATCATTAACCTTAACAACTAATGGCATAAGGGTACACCAATTTGTTGATGCATTCAAAGCAGCAGGCATAACATCTATCAATGTTAGTTTAGACACCTTACAAAAAAATAAATTCAAACAACTAACCAGGCGCGATGAATTTGAACGAGTAAAAAACAATATTGACCTGTTACTTCAACACAATTTTAAAGTAAAGGTGAATGCAGTGGTGGTAAAGGGTGTGAATGATGATGAGTTGTTAGATTTTGTGCAATGGACACAACATACCCCCATTGACGTACGTTTTATTGAATTTATGCCTTTTGAAGGAAATCAGTGGAAAAGTGATAAGTTGGTAACCTATCAACAAATGTTGGATACAATTGCTTCAGTGTATGATATTGTGCCTATTCAGGGTGATATACACGACACCAGTAAGCAATTTAAGGTGCATAATTTTGTAGGAACATTTGCTATGATAACTACCATGAGTGCCCCTTTTTGTGAAGGTTGTAACCGTATTCGATTAACGGCAGATGGTAAAATGAAAAACTGCTTATTTGGTGCCGATGAAACAGATTTGCTAACACCTTTAAGAAATCATCAAGATGTATTGCCATTAATTCAACGAAATATATTGGCCAAACATAAAGCTTTGGGAGGTCAATTTTCTAATCAATTTAATTTAATTGATGCCAATAGCTTGCACAATAGAAGCATGATTGCTATTGGCGGATAAGGTGAATAATGAAAATTATGATTGCAGTAAATACCGCAAAACAAATAATTACTGAGCAATGCATTAAATTACCCATTGTGCAGATTGAATTACTCAATGCCCTGAATTATGCATTAGCAGAAGACATATTTAGTCCTATACAATTTCCGGCATTTCGTCAATCATCAATGGATGGGTATGCAATTTATTGGGATGAAAAAGCCAATCAGTTAGCCATTCAGGCTGCTATGCCGGCAGGTACAGCGCAACCCTTATTGTTGCAAAAGGGAAAAGCCATTCAGGTATTTACCGGAGGCCCTGTGCCTGATGGTGCCGATTGTGTTGTTCAAAAAGAATGGATAACCGTCAACAACTCAACCATTCAAATTCAGCTCAACAATAACATTCAATTGGGTGATCATATTCGTAATGTTGGCAGCGATTTACAAAAAAATACTTTATTGTTGCAAAAAGGTACAGTTATACAACCCTCGCATATTGCTTTA
Organism: Hydrotalea sp.; assembly: GCF_049968455.1. Taxonomy (NCBI): domain Bacteria; kingdom Pseudomonadati; phylum Bacteroidota; class Chitinophagia; order Chitinophagales; family Chitinophagaceae; genus Hydrotalea; species Hydrotalea sp. Next base: position 13,956 of record NZ_JBMFQT010000011.1, read on the forward strand.
ATGGCGAGTGCGGGTATTACAACCGTAAAAGTTTTACAAAAGCCTTCCGTTGGTATTTTAATTACCGGTAATGAATTAGTACAGCCGGGTAATGCATTGTCATTTGGTAAAGTGTACGATTCAAATGCTTTTACCATTCAAGCACATTTAAAAAAGGTTGGCATAACACAAATACAAGTGCGTTATGTTTCCGATAATTTGCAGGAAACGGAAAATTCTATAAAAGAGTTACTACTGCATCACGATATGGTAATAATTACCGGTGGCGTTAGTGCCGGTGATTATGATTATGTTCCACAAGCTTGTATCAATGCCGGAGTGCAACAACATTTTCATAAAGTAAAACAACGCCCGGGAAAACCTTTGTTTTTCGGCACACAAAAAAATAAGCTGGTATTTGGTCTGCCTGGAAATCCGGCCGCGGTAATTTCCTGCTTATACCAATATGTTATTCCTGCTATTGATCAAATATGTGGTACACATACTATTCACGCAACAACAGCTAAAGTAAGTACAGCATTTCAAAAAAACATTCCATTAACCCAATTTTTAAAAGGATATTTGGAGGGAAACACGGTTAAAATTCTTCCTGCTCAGGCTTCCTATCAATTAAGTGCCTTAACCAATGCCAATTGTTGGATAGAATTAGAAGAATCAGATACACAAATTGAATCAGGGGCAGAAAAAAGAGTTTATTTGTTTTTATAATATAACTGTATGCATGAAATTTGGATTTATTTGTTATTCTTTTTGGTGGCTTTTTTCTATTCCAGTATTGGACATGGAGGCGCCAGTGGTTACTTAGCTGTAATGGCGCTTTTAAATTTTACACCGGCAGTAATGAAACCAACTTCTTTGCTATTGAATACTTTGGTTTCATTCATTGCATTTGTATCATTTTACAGAGCCGGACATTTTAAATCAAAATTATTGTGGCCGCTAATTGCAGCTTCCATACCCTTTGCTTTTTTAGGCAGCATTTTGCCTGTATCTGAATTGATATATAAGAAATTATTGGGTGTGGTATTGCTTATTTCTATTTTACGCTTGTTGTATCAAAATGCTGAAAAGCCCGTGGTAAAAAATCCGAAGTGGTATGTATTGTTTATCATTGGTGCATTAATTGGTTTAGTGTCGGGTATGATAGGTATGGGCGGAGGCATATTATTGGCACCGGTTTTATTACTGATGAGTTGGGCTACACAAAAGCAAACAGCCGCTATTTGTGCTATCTTTATTTTCTTAAATTCAATTTCGGGAATGGTAGGACAACTAAAAACCGGGTTCCCGCTCAGTACCCAAATTATTAGCATTATAGTCATTGTTTTAGCAGGCGGATGGTTGGGTGCATACATTGGTTCAAAAAAATTAAACGAAAAAGGCATGAAATACATGTTGGCCATTGTACTAATCATGGCATCCATTAAATTATTATTGGTTTAATTTGTACGTATGCAAGTATTGGTTTTTGGAAGTCTTACAGATATTGTTGCGCCTTTGCCTAACGATATAATCTGTGATAATACAGAACAATTGATTGGCTTGCTGGAAGCAAAATATCCGGCAATAAAAACAACCACCTATTTTATAGCTGTAAATGGAAAAATGATACGAGAAAACACTCCATTGCAACCAACAGATACGGTAGCCTTAATGCCGCCATTTTCAGGAGGATAGTGCCATGTTAGAAAGCATAAATGAACGGTATAGCCGTCAAATCATATTACCGGGTTTTGGTGAAGCAGCCCAGCAAAAACTGCGGCAAGCCAAGGTGTGTATTGTTGGTATGGGTGCTTTAGGATGTCCTGCATTACAATATTTAACAGCAGCAGGTGTTGGCAATATGGGTATTGTTGATGGGGATGTGGTTCAATTACACAACTTACATCGTCAGCCACTTTTTTTTTCTAATGAAGTTGGCGCATTAAAAGTAATGGTGGCGAAACAAAAAATGCAGCAACTCAATCCGTTGGTAAACATAACGGATTACCCTTTCCATATTCATCCGAAAAACGCATTGCAAATACTCAGCGAATACGATATAGTTATTGATGCAACCGACAATTTTCCAACAAAATATTTATTAAACGATGCTTGTGTAATATTGCAAAAGCCATTGGTGTATGGAGCTGTTTCACAATATGAAGGTCAAGTATCTATTTTTAATAATAATTTGAATGGCGGAAAAAATATACAATATCGAGATGTATTTCCCGACCCGGCCGCTACGGCAAATATTCAATCCTGCGAACAAGCAGGTGTATTAGGCGTTTTGCCGGGAATAATCGGCACATTACAGGCAACTGAAGTGATTAAATTTATTACGGGTATGGGAAAGTTGTTGGACGGACGGTTATTAACTTATAGAAGCTTAGAAACTCAATTTTACGAAATTGAATTGACTAAAAATGCTAATGCTGTAAACATAAATGTAAATGAGTTTCAGCAAACAGATTATCAGCATATCTGTAATGCAGCGTCAACGGAAGAGTCGTTAAGTGTTGATCAGTTTAAGCAAATGCTGCAACAGCAATTATTGTTTGTTGTAGATGTTAGAGAGATGGGCGAATTGCCGCATGTAAATTTTGTAGATCATCAAATACCTTATTCACAAATAATACAAGCGGAAAATAATTTGCATATTCCCGTAACGAATAAAAACATTTGTATAATTTGTCAACAAGGTGTTCGTAGCAGAAATGCTGCTACTATTTTTCAAAGCAAAACTTTGCAAAAAATATTTCATTTGCAAGGCGGGTTAAATGCATATTTCAACAGTTAAATGTATGAGTGAAAAAAAAATAAAAAACATTTTTGTAGAAGGGCCTATTTCCCCACAAAAAATAGCAGAGAGTATTGCACAACATGCCAGTAAAAAAAATATTGGAGCACATAGCATATTTTTAGGACAAGTACGGGCTGATGAAAAACCCGAAGGCATAGTAACGGCAATTGAATATACGGCATATGTTGATATGGCATTGGAACAAATGCATACCATTCGCGAAGCTATATTTGAAAAATATGCACTCACCTGTATGCATGTATATCATAGTTTAGGAGTAGTACCTGCCGGCGAGTTAAGTTTATTTGTATTTGTATCATCACAGCATCGGAAAGCCGCTATAGATGCTTGTGAAGAATTGGTAGAAGCCATTAAATTTCAGCTGCCGGTTTGGGGCAAAGAATTATTAGATAATCAGCAAACCATTTGGAAAGAAAATCATTAATATGGTCAACATCACCCATAAATCAAACACTTTACGCAAAGCTGTTGCCGTTGCAAGCATAATTGTTTCTTTGCAAGAAACCATTCGGGCAATCAATGAAAAGCGAGTTCCTAAAGGCGATGTTTTTTCATTTGCTAAAGTGGCAGCACTGTTTGCCGTAAAAAAAACAGATACTGTTATACCCGATTGTCATCCTTTACCGGTTGAGTTTACTGATGTTCGATTTTCCGTGCATGATTTATGCATTACTGTTGAAGTAGAGGTACATACCATTTATAAAACTGGCGTTGAAGTGGAAGCCATGCATGGGGCAGCTGTTGCTGCACTTACCTTGTATGATATGTTAAAACCAATTGACCCACATATTGAAATACAACAAATAAAATTATTATCAAAATCTGGCGGTAAAAGCGATAGAAAAAATACCGAAGCCATCAATGCGGCAGTAGTGGTTTGTTCCGATTCTATTTCACAACAAAAAGCTACTGATAAAGCCGGCTTGGCTGTGGTTGATAAATTGAAGCAATGGCAAATTAATACCTTGCATTATACTATTATTCCCGATGAAGTAACAGCAATACAAACTGCTATTCGTGAATTTGTGAACAATAATATTCAGCTGTTGATTTTTGTTGGGGGAACCGGAGTGTCTAAGCGTGATGTTACACCCGATGTGATAAAACCTTTATTAGAAGTAGAATTACCCGGCATTATGGAGCAAGCCCGCAGTTATGGTCAGGAGCGGATGCCATATGCTATGTTATCGCGGAGTGTAGCAGGATTTATTCAAAACACATTGGTATTAACCTTTCCGGGCTCAACAGGTGGAGCTACGGAATATATGGATGCTTTATTTCCTGCAGTATTGCATGCATTGAGTATTCGAAACAACGAACCACATTAGCAAATCTTCTATCTTTTTCATCTATCAATTATTTTATACTACTGTACGAAAATGATACAGGTTGGTGTGCGATCTATCATGCAAAAGCATGAAGTTTAGTTAATAAAAATAAAATAAAAATATATATGTAAAAAATTGAACAAATAAACTTTCCTTATATCATATTAAAAATACCATTTACCCTTTTTCAGTTGTTACGCGAAATAATGCTTAAGAAATTTGTTGTGTAAATAAACCCTGCATGCAAACTTTTCTTGCTTATTTAAATAATTGGAAGTGGAACGATGAAAAAGTTTTGCATCATTTTGCAGATGCATTTACGCCTTTGTGTGTAAAACGAAAAACTTTATTAACAGTGGCCGGGGAAACAGAGCGATACTTATATTTCGTAAATGAAGGTGTGCAAAGAATATTTTATGTAACCGATGAAGGGAAAGACATTACTTTATTGTTTGGTTATTCGGGTTCACTTTTTGGAATTGCAGATAGCTTTTTATTACAAAAGCCCGCAGCTTATTTTTTTGAAACACTAACGGCAAGTCATTTTTTACGCTTGCATTATGATCGATTACAACAATTAGTTCAGCAATATCCTTTCATTCAATCTTTTTTATTAAGTGCAACCGCAGCGGCTTTACAAGGTACTATTCAAAGACAAATTGAGTTACAGACTTTCAGCAATGAACAAAAATTTCATGCTTTAATGCAGCGCAATGCCCACTTGCTAAATAAAGTGCCGCATAAATACATTGCTTCTTATTTGGGTATGGATGCTACCAATTTTAGTAAACTGCATAATCACCAAAAAATTACAAATCATGGTAAATGCCAACATTTAGATTAATGCCATTCTACATTTTTGCATTGTGTATTCATACTTGATATAGAATGTGTAAAATAAAAAAATTAGTGTATGAAAAAAGTTGATACCCATTTATTCATTGAATCATTAATAGAAAAAGTACGTTCCACGATTTTTGAAGTGCAACAGTTAAGACATTTCAACACAACGGTTTTATCTCTGCAACCAAACCGGCAATCATGGAGTGTGGCGCAGGTTATTCAGCACTTAAATATTTATAACGAGTACTATATTCCTGCTATAGAAAATAAGTTACATCTGCATAATACTAAGCCATTGCCAAAATTCACATCAGGTTGGTTAGGTAATTACTTTACTCATTTAATGGAACCTAAATCAGGTAATAATATTGGCAAAAAAATGAAGGCAATGAAAAGTGCTATTCCACAACAACAACCCAATGCAGCAAAGGAAATCAATGTCTTTATTCAAAATCAACATCAATTATTACAATTGCTTCAAGTTGCTACTAATGCCAATTTACAGACCATTCGTATTCCTACCTCTTTAAACAAATGGGTAACTCTAAATCTGGGTGATACGTTTCGTTTTTTAATTGCACATCAAGAACGCCATTTCGTTCAAATTAAAAATACTTTATCCATTACATCACAGCAAAACAAACAATATTACCCATCTGGTAGTCATGTTGTCAGTCATCAATAAACTTTAAAAAATAAAATTATGTTTACTTTTAAAAAAATATTTGTCGTGTTATTGAGTGCAGTAGCATTTTTTTCCTGCACAAAAAAACCGGTTTGTCCAATACCTCCGCCGGAACCTTCACCCAATATGGTATATTTTAATTTGAATGATAGGGTTGTTAAACCCAATCAGAATGCTATTTCTATTGATGTAAATACCGATGGTAGGAAGGATTTGTTTTTTGGAGTAATGATGGTGGGAGATCCTATATTAAAACAAGACAAATGGGAGTTTATGGTTACATCGGATTTATATACACTGTTGGCGGAAAATTTAAATGGAGAAATGCCAGTAATGGAAGCAAACACGCTCATTCCTACCAATACATTCTCCGGATATTTCTGGTATGGTGCATCTAGCATTATGATGGTTCAAAAGGTAATTAGCTTTGATAGGCCGGATTATTGGGAGGGCCACTGGATGCATGCCACCAAAAAATATTTACCCTTTCAATTGGTAGCAAATGCCTGGCCTTATACCGGTTGGATTGAGCTAACCGTTGATACTGATAATGAACGAATAATTTTACATCGTGGTGCTATTTGTACACAAACCAATGTTGCCATAAAAGCAGGAATTTAATGCAAGATACAATGTAGGAATGTGTTGCTGCAAAGCCTTGAATTGCCAGGAGGTGTTTTGTGAAAGCAATATATTCCTACATTGTTTTTTTTCTTTTATTTGCAAATGGAAAAAGTTGCAAATAAAATTATCATTATTACAGCCCCATCCGGTGCAGGTAAAACATCAATTACGCATTATTTATTAGCCAAATATCCCAAATTAGCATTTTCTATTTCAGCAACCACTCGCAAACCGCGCAATAATGAGCAAGATGGGAAAGATTATTACTTTATTAGTACCGATGAATTCCAACAAAAAATAAAAGAAAATGCTTTTATTGAATGGGAGATGGTATATGAAGGAAAATATTATGGCACTTTGCATGCCGAGTTAGAGCGTATTTGGGCGAATGGTAAAGTGCCTGTTTTAGACATAGATGTAAAAGGTGCTATACATGTGCAACAGCAATTTCCCAATCAAACGCTTTCCATATTCATTGAAGCCCCCAGTTTAGAGGAGTTGAAAAAACGGTTAGAAAGCAGAGGAACGGAAACCCCTGAGAGTTTGGCTACCCGATTAAATAAAGCCAGTTATGAAATTTCATTTAAGCATCATTTCAATATTGAGATAATTAATAACAATCTACAAGAGGCCTGCCATCAGGCAGAAACAGCCATTTGCAATTTTTTAGGCTGGTAACAATTGTGTAATTTCAATAAATTTTTAACACCGCAATTTTTATAAAAACAAATAGCTTATCTTGTTTCCAAACAAGTAGCGTATGTTGTTTCAAAATAAAACCGTTTTCATCACCGGTGCCAGCAGAGGTATCGGCAAGGCTATAGCGTTAGCTTTGGCTAAGCAAGGGGCTAATATTGTTATTGCAGCAAAAAGTACGGAAGAAAATCCCAAACTGGGGGGTACTATTTTTTCTGCTGCTGATGAAGTAAAAGCTTTAGGTGCAAAAGCATTGGCTGTTCAAACCGATATTCGTTTTGAGGAACAAATACATGCAGCAGTTGATAAAGCAGTAGCCACTTTTGGTGGAATTGATATTTTAATTAATAATGCATCAGCTATTCAACTTACCGATACACTTTCAACCGAGGCCAAACGATTCGATTTAATGCATAGTATAAATGTAAGAGGCACTTTTTTAGTAACGCAGGCGTGCATTCCACATTTAAAAAAAGGAAAGAATCCCCATATTTTAACGCTTTCGCCCCCTATTAATTTGCAACCTAAATGGTTGGCACCACATATAGCTTATACTTTAACCAAATACAATATGAGTATGATGGCCATTGCTTGGGCACACGAATTAAAAGGTGATGGTATTGCCTCAAATGCCTTATGGCCCAGAACTACTATTGATACGGCTGCAGTGCGTAATTTGTTGGGTGGTGTTGCTTTGGCCAATCAGAGTAGAACACCACAAATTTTAGCGGATGCAGCTTCATATATTTTACAAAAAAAATCAACAGAATGTACCGGCAATACTTTTATTGATGAACAGGTATTAACGAATGAAGGGATTACCGATTTTGATGTTTATTCCGTTGTTCCGGGTGCTACTTTGTTTAATGATTTATTTGTTTAAATTCATGGTTACATAATTTTCCTATTACTATATTACCAAAACTAAACACTTATGAGAAAATGGAAATTAATACTATTGGCCGGTACCTTTATTTGGCCAATGGTTACAATGGCGCAAAATAGCCCATTAAAACAAACTGCTTTAACCGATTTGCAAGGGCAATACAACCACTATAAAAATGTGGAATTGCAAATATGGAATTTTGCTGAAGTAGGGTATAAAGAAGTAAAAAGTTCTGCATTATTACAACAGCAATTAAAAGATGCCGGATTTAATGTAGATGCCGGTGTAGCCGGTATTCCTACTGCTTTTGTTGCAACGTACGGCAATGGAAAGCCCGTTATTGGTATTTTAGCTGAGTTTGATGCATTGCCCGGTTTATCACAACAGGCGGTTCCGGAGAAACAACCCATAAACGGGCAAATAGCAGGACATGGATGTGGACACCATTTATTTGGTACTGCATCAGTGGCAGCAGGAATTGAAATTCAAAAACTAATTGCTTCTGGTCAATTAAAAGGCACTATTAAAGTTTATGGGTGCCCGGCTGAAGAAGGAGGAAGCGGAAAAGTTTATATGGTACGTGCCGGATTATTTAACGATGTAGATGTTGTTTTGCATTGGCATCCCGGTGCAGAGAATGGGGTAACCATGACCAGTGCGTTGGCAAACATATCTGCCAAATTCCGCTTTCATGGTATTGCTGCACATGCAGCCGCTTCACCCGATAAAGGCCGTTCAGCATTAGATGCAGTAGAAGCCATGGATTATATGGCCAATATGATGCGTGAACACGTGCCACAAGAAACCCGTATTCATTATATTATTACGAATGGGGGTAAGGCACCCAACGTTGTGCCCGATTTTGCAGAGGTATATTATTATGTACGTAACCCCAATAAAGAACAAGTAAAATCAATCTTCGAGCGTTTGGTAAAAGCCGGTGAAGGTGCTGCATTGGGTACCGGCACCACAATGGATTATGAAATTATTGGTGGCACCCACGATTTATTGTTGAATAAAACCTTAGCACAGGTTATGCAAACCAATCTGGAACAAGTAGGTGGAGTTAGCTATACTGCCGATGAAATTGCATTTGGAAAAAAATTGCAATCCACTTTCAATTTCACAGCACCGCCAATTGAATCTGCAGCTACTATTAAACCATTAAAAGAAGAACAAGATGCCGGAGGAGGTTCTACGGATGTAGGTGACGTTAGTTATGCAGTGCCCACAGTTGGTTTAAGGGCTGCAACCTGGATTCCCGGAACGCCGGCCCATAGTTGGCAGGCAACAGCTTGTGGAGGTACTGATATAGGCGCTAAAGGCATGATGGTGGCCGCTAAAACCTTAGCATTAACGGCTATTGATTTATACCAAAACCCATCAGTGGTAGAAGCTGCTAAAAAAGAATTTGTACAAGCCAAGGGCAATTATCAATACAAAGCATTGTTGGGCGATAGAAAGCCCGCATTAAATTATCGTGATTAAACAACAATAGGATACATTTAATAAAAACCGCTCTTTTACATGAGAGCGGTTTTGTCATGTATTTGCCCATTTGTTTACAAAAAATTTTATTACTTGTTGTTTTTCTTAAAATTGTTAACAGTAGTGCCCTAATTTTGGCAATTAAAAGCATCGCAACCATTTATACAAACCAATGAAAGTAACCGAACACATTCAACAAGCTAAAAGCACTTTATTATCTTTTGAAGTTTTACCCCCGCTTAAAGGAAAAACCATAACTTCTATTTACGACCATTTAGATCCCTTGATGGAGTTTAAACCTTCTTGGATAAATGTAACCTACCACCGCAGCGAAAGTATGTTTAAGAAAAAGGCAGATGGTTCGTTTGAAAAGGTTGAAGTGCGTAAAAGACCCGGTACGGTTGGTATTTGTGCTGCTTTAATGAACCATTATCAAATTGATACCGTTCCACATTTAATTTGTGGTGGATTTACCAAACGTGAAAGTGAAGATGCACTTATTGATTTGAATTTTTTAGGCATTGATAATGTTTTGGTTTTAAGAGGCGATGCTGCAAAAAATGAAGCCGGCTTTGAACCTGAACCTGATGGACACGCACATGCTATTGATTTGCAAAAACAAGTAGTAAACTTGAATCACGGAATTTATATTGATGAAGATATTCGCGATGGCAGCAAAACCAATTTTTGTATTGGAACAGCAGGCTACCCTGAAAAACATTTTGAAGCGCCTAATTTAGAAATTGATTTACAGTTTTTAAAAGAAAAAGTAGATGCCGGTGCCGATTATATTATGACACAAATGTTTTTTGATAATCAAAAGTTTTTTGCTTTTGAAAAAGCTTGTCGCGATATGGGTATTCAGGTTCCTATTATTCCAGGCTTAAAGCCAATAACTTCTAAAAAACAATTAACAGTATTACCTCGTATTTTTCATGTAGATATTCCAACCGATTTATCGAATGCTATTTTAAAATGTAAAACAGATGCTGAGGTTGAAACTATAGGAACAGAATGGTTAATTCAACAATCTAAAGAGTTAAAAGCTCACGGTGTTCCTGTGTTACATTATTATACTTTAGGAAAACCTAAAGTAATACGTAATGTGGTGAAGGAAGTGTTTTAAGCTTCTTGTTTTATAAAGTAGGTTATAAGGCTCCATGGGTTTACAGCTACAAATTCTGAATCTTACCGATTATTGTGTGGATGTTGGAATCGTTACCAGTGCTACTATGTAACAGATTTTATAGTTTTATTATTGAAAAATGCACCCCCAAAACTTTGTTAGAAATTAAGTGTAAAAATTGGTGTTTTCACCTAAATGTTGGGTAAAGGGTATTTTGTTAAAAGCAGGCCTATTTTTTAACATTTGATAATTTCTAATGTATTTTTAATTGCTTAGCGTTTCAGTTTAGGCAAATTGTACTCAGTTTTGCAAATAATAAGTAATCTTTTATTTTCCTATTTTTTTAAGATTACAGTAAAAAATAAAATTATGAAACAGCTATTATTGTTGGTAATAGTAGTATTCACAGCCGGTTTGGCTCAAAGCCAAATAATAGATTCTTTAAACAACGAAAAACTACTCCGCGAAAAAATTCTCAACGATATTCAGCAAAATTTAGAAAAGAAAAATCAGGTGTTCGATTCTACCATTATGCACATTAATGAACGGGTAGATAATTTAGATAGTGCTATAAAAATGACTACCAGTGTAAAAGTAAAAGCCGACAAGTTGGTGGAAAGGGTACAGGCTTTAGAAGACAAACAAAGGGCTCAGGACCAAAATGAAATGAATATTTACCAAGCTAATTATCAAAGTGCCATTGTAAACTTGGTATCTATGCAGCGTGAAATTAAACCCTTAATATTGTTTAATACAACACGTGAATTTTTTACCGCACTAAGTGATGCCGGAAACCCCATGAATTATAACGGTTATACAAAATGGTTCAATCAATTTAAAGATTTTGTGAAAGCCAATAAGCAAAAAGAATCTATGCTAACCGTTAGCAACAACTTATTAAATTTTTCGGGGTCGGCAGCACAGGCTGTGCCCGTAGTAGGACCAATTTCATCGGTGTTATTCTCCGGAATGTCAACATATGTTAATTCTTTGGGTAAGAAAGAAAAAGAATTACGAACCGAGAGCGAAAAAATGATTACACTAACAGCTAAAGTTGGTCAGTTTGATTATGATAAAAGTGAAGTAGAGCATGAGTGGAAACTGATTACGGACGAATTAAATAACCTTCAAAAATTGTACGGAAAATCACTGGAAAAAAACTTACACATGCTTGATGTACAAGCTGATGATTTTAATCAAAACTTTTCGCAGGAAAGTGATGCAGAGAAAAGATACCAATATCTTACGGCTTTACGCCAAAAAGCCAGCGATTATGTAGCCGCACAAAAAAGCAAAACACCTAAAGATTGGAAGGAAAATGTATACAATGAAATGATGGCTATACAATCATTAAAAATGCGCTTTGGTCAATTAACGTTTCGTATTAATGAAAACATTGCCAAGTATGCCGATGTGTTTAATAAGTACAAAGACGATCCTGATATTGGCGGTAAAATGACGGCATTACAAAACAAGCTTAACGAATTAAAAGACACATTTGATAAAGCATTTGATCCGTTAGATTATATCAACTCCGCTTCTAAAATGTACAAGGTAATGTAATTTTGTGTTCCCAAAATGCTTTTAGGCAGTTAATACAACTTACATTTGGTTGAAAATGCGTTTTTGTTATAGCTTAAGAAGCATATTCAAGCTAGATATACCGCTACTGTTCCACAACATATTAGTGAGACTTATTTGCGGCTTATGAGCGCCTCATCAGCGGCTTATGTGTGGCTTTTCTCAATTGCATTTAACTATTATTTGCTCAAATTTTTGCTATGTTCTGCCCATTTAATGCGGTATAAAAAATAAATACCCTACCATATTTTAAAAATTTTCTAAACTTATCTGTTAACTTTAAAATAGCATATCCGGATTTGCCTTTTTTTAATGTTAATACGAAAGTTATGGTAAGAAACTTTTTTTGTATAGCACTATTGTACTGCTCTTTTGCGGTAAATGCACAACCCAATAATTCCTATCAACCAACGACACAAAATCTGCAGGCGCGACGTTGGTTTGAAAATGCCAAATTTGGTTTGTTTATACATTGGGGTCCGTTTAGTATACCCGGTGCCGGTGAGTGGGTGATGAATAATAGAAAAATTACTGTAAAAAATTATACACGCTTAATGGATTTCTTCAATCCCATAGCCTTTGATGCAGATGCTTGGGTTAAAATGGCCAAAGATGCAGGCATGAAATACATTACACTCGTAACCCGACACCATGATGGGTTTAGTATGTGGGACACTAAGCAGTCAAATTTTAACATAATGAACACCCCCTATCATAAAGATGTAGTAAAAATGATAGCGGATGCCTGCCACCGACAAGGGATAAAGCTGTTTTTTTATTATTCCCTGTTAGATTGGCGGAGGGAAGATTATTCGTGGACTACCGGCAGAACCGGAAAAGGAACCGGGCGCACTCGTCAAGGTGATTGGAATGAATATATACAATTCATGAAAAACCAACTTACAGAATTATTAACTCAATATGGCCCTGTTGCGGGCATTTGGTTTGATGGTTATTGGGATCAGCTGCCCAATGGTGAGAATAGTGTTAATGCACCGTTAGTAAATTGGCATTTGGATGAAATATATGGATTAATTCACCGCCTTCAACCTGCTTGTTTAATTGGCAATAATCATCACTTGAAGCCCATGCCAGGCGAAGATTTTCAGATGTTTGAAAAAGATTTACCCGGCAATGATACACAAGGGTTTGGTAGTGGTGGTATATCTAATTTGCCATTAGAAACCTGTGAAACCATTAACACATCATGGGGTTTTAATTTAACTGACACCACTTATAAATCAACAACAGATTTAATTCATTATTTAGTACGAGCCGCCGGTTTTGGCGCCAACTTCTTATTAAATATTGGACCAATGCCCAATGGAGCTGTACAGCCTGAATTTCAGGAGCGTTTAGCCTTTATGGGCAAATGGTTAAATACTTATGGGAATAGCATTTATGCAACAAGGGGAGGATATATGCGTCCTCAATCCTGGGGTGCCATTACACAAACTAACGGTAGGGTATTTGTGCATGTATTGGCAGATAGTGTTACCAGTTTACAGTTAACTAATTTTCCTTTTCAGCAAATAAAAAAAGTTTATTGGTTAAATAATCAACAACAGGTTCCGGCACAAATAAAAAACCATATTTTAAGTTTATTGGCTATTCAGCGGCAACCCAATGAGCCCGATAGGGTAATTGTAGTAGAAGGTGAATAAATAAGCTTTCCTGCATTAGCCGGTTAATGTAAATTGCCTGAATTTATAGTTATTTTTGTAGGAATGTTTAATGTTTTATTGTCACATATTCAGGAAAAAGTAACACTTTCAGAGGCTGAAGTAGAGGTATTAAAGTCATTCTTTATTCCCAAGAAATTAAGAAAACGGCAATATATTTTGCAGGAAGGCGATGTTTGCAAATATTTAATGTTTGTAGAAAAGGGTTTGTTACGTATGTACCATGTAGACGATAAAGGTGCAGAACATATGATACAATTTGCCTGGGAAGGCTGGTGGATGGCAGATACTTATAGCTTTTTATCTGCCGATATTTCTCAATATAACATTGATGCCATTGAAGATGCTGAGTTGCTAATGATTACGCTTCCCAATTTTGAAGCTATGTTACTTCAAATTCCGGTAATGGAAAGATATTTCCGTATGCTTTTTCAAAACAATATCATATCAAAAGAAAGAAGATTGATTAATACTATCAGTTACTCGGCAGAAGAAAAATATAGACGGTTGGTGGCCGCACATCCTGAAATGGTTCAAAGAATTCCACAAAATCTTATAGCCTCCTATTTGGGTTTAACACCTGAAACATTAAGCCGTATTCGTAAAAAATTAATGCAATCTTAATTGTCCGGTTGATGTAAATCAATTGAATTTCTTGTGCTTACTCAAGTTTTTGAAATTACCAACGGAATAGCTTTGCAGTATGAAAAATATAGGCTATAATAATAGTGTAGCCATTATTGGTGCGAACAGTTTTTTGGGTTTACAAATTGCAATGGCTATAGGTAATGCATACCGTTTATTGTTAATTGATAGTGATGTTGCACAAACATCATTAATGGCTTCTAAAATTAAAAATAAAATTCAATTACCGAGTAATGTAGAAATTCTTTCATGCAGTAAAGATGCTTCATGGGAGGCAGATATCATTGTATTGGCTTCTCCGACAGTTACACATCCTTCTATTGCAAAAAAAATTGCAGAAGTAACAACTTGTAAAACCATTTTACAACTTGTATATACAAGTGATGAGGGGTTATCAATAAAGAACATTCTGCCCTATTCTTATGTTATCAAAGTAAATATTAATCATTCAAATGCCATTGTTGAAGGTGAAAATGCGGAGGCTTTAGAATTAGCTATGCAACTATTATCATTTACTTCTTGGAACATTATGAAAAAAACAATTTAACGTAAAAATCATATTAATTTTTTCTCATTTCATTTAAAAAAATAAAACATGCAGCAAGAACTTTTATTTACACCTTACCGGTTAGCAGATTTATCCTTAAGTAATAGAATGGTTATGGCGCCTATGACTAGAAGCCGGGCCGATAATGCCGGCCGAGTGCCCACAACTTTAATGGCTGAGTATTATGCTCAAAGAGCTAGTGCCGGACTAATTATTACAGAAGGGGTACCTGTTAGTACAAAAGGGGTAGGTTATATAAATGTACCCGGAATATATTCACAAGAACAGGTAGAAGGATGGAAAATTGTAACAAAAGCTGTGCATGATAAAGGGGGTAAAATTTTTGCCCAACTTTGGCATGTTGGTCGTATATCGCATCCGGATTTTCATAATGGGGAATTACCGCTTGCGCCTTCTGCCATTAATCCAAACGAAAAATCATATACCGTTAATGGTTTTGTAGATACTGTTACGCCTAAAGAAATGACTTTGGCAGACATTCAACAAACCATTCAAGATTTTAAGCAAGCTGCAATTAATGCAATTTCCGCAGGTTTTGATGGCGTAGAAATTCATGGTGCAAACGGTTATTTGTTACACCAGTTTTTTAATGGAACTTCTAATAAGCGTACCGATGCTTATGGCGGCAGCATTGAAAATCATGCCCGTATATTGTTCGATATTTTAGAAGCTATACAACAATCGATTAGTTTACATAAAGTTGGGGTTCGGTTAAGTCCTTCCTTAAATGGTTTATTTGGAATTAATATGGATGAAAATACCATTCCCACCTTTGAATACATAGTAAAAAAATTGAACGACTATCCTTTGGCTTATTTACATTTAACAGAGCCATTTGCACCGGTTGATCATTTGCCTTATGCAGTTACACATGTTGCAAAACATTTTAGACCTTTGTATAAGGGCACTTTAATTATCAATAAGGGATTTAATAAAAAAACTGCTAATGAAGTGCTAGCTGCCGGCGATGCAGATTTAGTGGCTTTTGGTGTGCCCTTTTTAGCAAATCCGGATTTGGTAGAGAGATTTAAGCAAAATGCACCTTTAAATGCGCCGGATCAAAATACGTTTTATACACCCGGTGCAAAAGGATATACGGATTATCCAACTTTAAATGCAGCAACCGTTTAAATATTTTTTCTTAACCATCAATAAATTGACAATATGGAATCATTAAATGGAAAAGTGGCCATTATAACCGGCGCAGGTAAGGGTATTGGTAAGGCATTAGCCCTTGCTTTAGCCAAAGAAGGCGTTCATGTGGGGTTAATTGCCCGTAGTGAAAAAGATTTGGAACTGGTAGCCAATGAAATTACGGCAATGGGTGTGAAAGCCATTTATCACCATGCTGATGTTAGTAATCGTCATGAAGTAGAAACAGCAGTAAAGCATATTCAAAAAAAATTAGGTGCCATTGATATTTTAATTAATAATGCGGGTACTGGAAAATTTGGTAAGTTCTTAGAGTTAACTCCCGAAGAATGGGAATACCAAGTAAGAGTGAATTTGGTGGGTGTTTACTATGTAACCCGGGCAGTATTACCTGAAATGATAGAGCGTAAAACAGGCGATATCATAAATGTATCATCAACAGCGGGTTTGCGGGGCGCTGCTTTAACCAGTGCTTATAGTGCTTCAAAATTTGGGGTAATGGGTTTAACGGAATCGTTAATGCAAGAAGTACGCAAACACAATATTCGGGTAACAGCTATGGCACCTAGTACGGTAGTAACAGATTTGGCAATACAATCTAACCTCATTAATAATAATGAAGAAAAATTAATGCATCCGGAAGATTTTGCTGAATTGGTAATTGCTCAATTAAAATTGAATAGAAGGGTATTTGTAAAAGATGCATCTATTTGGTCAACAAACCCTTAATTGTTCATAAATAAAATTTGTTGTATGAAAAAAGTTTGGTTTATTACCGGATGTTCCACCGGATTTGGTCGTGCACTAGCCAATGAAGTATTGAAGCAAGGATATAATGCTGTTGTTACAGCGCGTAATACAGCCGATATTGAAGATATAGCTTCACACTATCCTAACACCGCATTGGTATTACCTTTAGATGTAACAAGTACCTCCGATATTGAAAAAGCTGTAACAAAAGCTATACAGCATTTTGGACAAATTGATGTGTTGGTAAACAATGCCGGTATTGGTTATTTCGCTGCTGTAGAAGAAAGTGAGGATGCCGAGGTAAGGAAAATGTTTGAAATTAATGTGTTTGGATTAGCTAATGTCACCAAAGAAGTATTGCCCTACATGCGCCAACGCCGAAGCGGGCATATTCTAAACATTGCTTCTATTGGCGGATTGCGTTCTTTTCCGGGTGTTGGATTTTATAATGCAACCAAATATGCAGTTGATGGATTAAGTGAAGCATTGTATAAAGAGGTTGCTCCATTAGGCATTAAAGTAACCATAGTAGCGCCAAGTGGTTTTAGAACCGATTGGGCGGGCCGTTCAGCTAATAATTCGTCTATACAAATTGCTGATTATGCAACTACTGCGCACAAAAACATCAATGATATAAGAGGGTATAGTGGCAAACAACCCGGTGATCCGATTAAAGCTGCAAAAGCAATGATTCAAGTAGTTGAATCTGAAAATCCGCCTTTACGATTATTATTAGGTGCAGCTGCTTTAAGAGGTGCAAAAGCCAAGTTGGCAGAACTGCAACACGATTTTGAAACTTGGGCTACCGTTACGGAAGGCGCCGATTTTCCTAAAGAAGAATAGATTGAATGATTAATATGAATAAATCATTATTAGGGTGCAAGGCATATTCGGATTGCACCCTAATAATGTTATTAAAATCCTGGCACTTATATACCTACCTGCATACTTCTTCTTTCTAATAACAGGGTGTTTTTCCACATACTACCTAATTGGCCAATTTTTTCGCGATAGCCCACTAATCTAAAACCTACAGACTCGTGCAGTTTTGCGCTGGCGGTATTTTCAGCAAAAATGCCGGCTTGAAGGGTCCAAATTCCATGGGCTTCACTATCTGTAATTAATTGTTGTAACAGTTTTTTGCCTACACCTTTACCCCTATGTTCAGGCGCAATGTAAACGCTTACCTCTGCTACACCGCTATATACACATCTGTTTGATACGGGACTAAGTGCTGCCCAGCCAATTACTTTGTTATTTTCCATGGCTACTAATCTTGCAAAGGGCAAGTGGCTGTTATTCCATTGATCCCATTCTGGTGCTTTGGTTTCAAAAGTGGCCATGCCTGTGGCTATACCACTTTCGTAAATAGATTTTACTTGCTCCCAATTATCGGGTAAAAGCGGCATGATGATAAATGTTTCCATAATTGCCGGTATTTTTTGAGGTTAAAGCTTCGGTTTGTGGTATGTTGGCTTTTTGACCATCATTGCCAGCCCATTGTTCCATTATTTCGGGTGCGGGTTTGGCATTAATGCCTTCGCCATAAACAGTTGCTGTGCCATGGGTATAAAACACTTCCCAATCAACGCCTTGTGGGTCGGTAATCCAGCTTTTTTGCGATTTTGCATAGCAACAAGTGCATTCCCCTTCTTCTCTAACCGTGCCTTTTGCCTTTTGCATATGCTCATAGGCTTCATGTAAATCTGTTTCAGATTCAACTTGTAATCCCAGGTGTTCAATACCGTTTTCACTGTGGCCGGTTGATATGGCATAATTAATGCGTGGATCTTCTAACATCCATTTGGCATAATCGGGCTTTACAACAGTAGGTTCTGTGTTGAATAAAGCGGAATAAAAAGCAATGCTTTCTTGTAAGTTTTTTACGCGAACATGTACATGGAATCGTTTCATAAGTTTAATTTTTTTGATAACGATAACAAGACGAAGCAGTGCTAAAAAAGACGCAAATTATTTTTTCATTTGTTTTTTTAAGTTTTGCAACGGCTCGCATGATGCTTTAATTTCGAAGGAAATAAGGTTTCCTTGTTTGTCGGTTTCAAAACGGCAACAGGTAATAAATTCGGCTTTTAATAATTGCCTTGCTCTTTGAATTCTACTTTTGGTAGCCGATAATGTTAGGTTAAGTTCACGAGCAATATCTGCTTGTTTTTTATTATCAATATCGTACATTTTTAATGGCGTTGCATATTCTTCCGGCAGAAATGCTAACATGGGTAAAATGTATTGTTGTGCTTCTAAAAATGCAGCATTGTCTTCTTGCTCTACAACTTGTTCCTCAATATATTCTTCTGAAATGGTGGTTTTATTTTTACGGTAGTAATCGGCAATGGTATTTTGTGCAATTTGAAATAGCCAACTTTTCAGATTTTGAACTCCTGATTTGGAAAGACAAAATCCATAAACTTTTAATAATACTTCTTGCAAAATATCTTCTGCAATAGTATTATCCTTCACCCGCTTAACAATGTAGCGGTATAAAGCTTCTTTGTATTCCTGCCATATAGCAGGTACATTACAATTGGGTTGTGTTTTATAAAAAACGGACATTATAGGTAATATACATCCGAAAGTTTTCTAAACAAATAATTTTATTATATATCGTAAAATGGGGAATTGCATTTAATTTACTGCTAAAAAATTACAAATGTGACCCCGCAGGGACTCGAACCCTGGACCTACTGATTAAGAGTCAGTAGCTCTACCAACTGAGCTACGGAGTCAATAAAATAAAATCAAGAACAACTAAAATTCAATAATAGGCAAAAATATAATTTAGTTTTTTAAAGCAGCTATTCAATTGTAACATACTTTTTCTTTGTATCTTAACTTTCCCTAAAAAATAAGGAATGCTTCAAACAGCCGATTATAGGATTTATGCTTTGAGCGATACAGCTATGCTTATTGATTGGGGTAACATAATTAATGACGATATTAACCACACGGTACTTACCCTTTTTCATTGTATTAAACAAGAAAATAAACCTTTTGTTCGCGATTTAATTCCTGCTTATAGTACTTTAACTATAGTGTACAATCCGGTAATGCTTTGGAAACAAGGCATTGAAAATATGGAAGCTTATTTGCGCAATTTTATTGAAACGGTAATGGGTAATTGCAGTGAAGAGGTCATGCAGCAACAGTCGCTTATTCAAGTGCCCGTGTGTTATCATCCACAGGTTGCACCCGATTTATTGGCATTTTGCGAGGAGAAAAAAATTACGGTTGAAAAATTGATTGAGTTGCACAGCCAAACAATTTATCGGGTATTCATGTTGGGCTTTTTACCCGGTTTTGCATATATGGGAACTGTTCCCGAAATATTGGAAATGCCACGGAAAGCTTTGCCCGCTCAACAAGTGGCAGCTGGTAGTGTAGGAATTGCGGGAAGGCAAACGGGTGTATATCCCTTCAATTCACCGGGGGGGTGGCATATTATAGGGCAAACACCCGAAGCTATGTTTCAACAAAACCGTATGCAACCGGCTTTATTACAGCCGGGTAATCGGGTTCAATTTGTGCCTATTGATTTAAATACTTTTAATTCATTACTTCAAAATAAAAACTAGTGTCAGTTGTTGTTATAAAACCGGGCATTGCCGATTCTATTCAAGATAATGGTCGTTATGGATGGCAGCATGTGGGTATTAATCCCGATGGTGCTATGGATAAAACTGCGGCAGCAGTTGCTAATATTTTGGTGAATAACACTTTAGATTGTCCGGTATTGGAAATGAGTTTTCCCGCACCGGTTCTGTTGTTTCAGCAACAGGCATTGGTGGCAATAAGCGGCGCTAATTTTACGGCATGGGTAAATGATATTCCTGTACCCGTAAACACACCATTTATTATTCAAAAAAACTGTGTGCTGCAATTTAAACAGGTAAAGCGAGGTGCTTGGTGTTATTTATCTGTAAAAAAAGGATTTGGTATTCCTATCTGGATGGGAAGCTATAGCACCAATACTATTGCCGGAACGGGCGGATTTAAAGGGCGCTTTTTGAAAAAACAAGATGAGATTCCCTTGGTAGACACTACTGATTACAGCACTATTTTAGAGAATAAAGATGTATATGTTTTTCATGTACAAGCTGATGCTTTGCAATGGTATTTAAACACCAATGCAATACCCGTTATTTTGAGTAAAGATT
This sequence comes from Hydrotalea sp., assembly GCF_049968455.1. Taxonomy (NCBI): domain Bacteria; kingdom Pseudomonadati; phylum Bacteroidota; class Chitinophagia; order Chitinophagales; family Chitinophagaceae; genus Hydrotalea; species Hydrotalea sp. The sequence goes on from NZ_JBMFQT010000011.1 coordinate 34,988, forward strand.
GGCATTTGCTAGATAAAGAGGCACAGCAACAATTTCAAGACAATGAGTTTCAAGTACAACCTAATAGTAACCGTATGGGCTATTACTTACAAAGTAAAGCCATTAAACCCGACCATCCTGTAACAGTTATTTCAACTGCTGTTACTAATGGTACCATACAGCTGTTACCTAACGGACAGTGCATTGTGCTAATGTCGGGGCACCAAACCACAGGGGGTTATCCTATATTAGCTACTGTTTGCAGTGCAGCACTATCTACATTGGCGCAAGTTCGACCCCATGAATATGTAAAATTTATGCCCGTAACATTAAAATATGCACACGAACTTATGCAACAACAACAACAATATTTGCAGCAATTACAATATGCTGCTATTGCTAAACTAAATGAATTGTTTTCAGCTTATGCTATCCATTGATTTGAACTGCGATATGGGCGAGGGAATGGAAACGGATGCCCAACTAATGCCCTATATTTCAAGTGCCAATATTGCTTGCGGTTTTCATGCCGGTGATGCCCAAATAATGCAACACACGGTTGCATTATGCAAAAATTATGGCGTTGCTGTAGGTGCACATCCGGGATTTAATGATAAAGAAAATTTTGGTAGAAAGCCAATACCGTTATCTGCTCATGAAATTGAAGTTTTATTGCAACAACAAGTGGATGCATTACAACATATTTGTACACAAATGAATGTGCCTTTGCATCACATTAAACTTCACGGGGCACTGTATAATATGGTATCTGCCGATGCTGCCTTAGCCAAACAAGTTGCGGATATTTTATATAAACTGTATCCAAACATTATGGTGTATGCATTAAGTGGAAGCCATTTTATGCAAGCTTGCTTGCAAAAGCAATTGCCGGTTGCTGCCGAAGTTTTTGCCGATAGAACTTATACCGATGCAGGGCAATTAACACCACGTACACAACCCAATGCTTTAATACACACTACAGCACAATCCTTGCAACAAGTATTGCGTTTTATACAAGAAAAGGCTGTAATTACTACCTCAGGCCAAAAAATTGCCATTGCTGCTGATACCATTTGTTTGCATGGTGATGGTGCGCATGCAGTTGCTTTTGCAAAAACTATTCATGAAACGCTTCAACAACAAGGTATTGGCATACAAACCCTCTAACACACGTTCCGCTATTATAGGCGCTGCATTTTTAATGGCAACTTCTGCCATTGGGCCGGGTTTTTTAACTCAAACTACTGTTTTCACCAATAAACTGGGCGCTGCTTTTGCTTTTGTAATAGTAGTAACCATTTTAATTGATATAGCCGTACAGCTCAATATTTGGCGAATGATTAGCATGAGTAATTTACGGGCACAGGATTTAGCTAATAAGGTATTTCCGGGCCTGGGCTATGTGTTAGCCGGTATGATTGTTTTTGGTGCTGTGGCATTTAATACAGGAAATGTTGCAGGTGCAGGTTTGGGTGTGCAAGTATGTACAGGGTTACCCACCCCCATTGGTGCAGCAGTAAGCGCATTGGTGGCTATTATTATTTTTTGGCAAAAAGATACGGGCCATGCCATGGATGTATTTACCAAATACATGGGGTTATTAATGATTGTACTAACTTGTTATGTTGCATGGGTAGCGCAGCCTCCTATGGTAAGTGTGGTAAAGCAAATATTTTGGCCACATACTACCAGTACTATTGCAATTGTTACTATTGTTGGGGGAACAGTAGGTGGTTATATTTCGTTTGCAGGGGCACACCGATTGTTAGAAGCTGGCATAGCTGGTGCTTCACAACTTAACAAGGTAAATAAAGGTGCTATTTCAGGAATTGTGTTAACAGGCATTATGCGGTTTGTTTTGTTTTTGGCAGTACTGGGTGTGGTAATGCAAGGAAAAAATTTAGATGCAGCTAATCCTGCGGCAGCTGTTTTTAAATTATCTGCCGGCCAATTAGGATATTTCTTTTTTGGAATGGTGATGTGGGCAGCTTCTATTACCTCGGTTATTGGTGCATCTTTTACAGCCATTTCATTCATTAAAACATTTCATCCTGCAATTGAAGCCCAACAAAAAATATGGGTAACAGGTTTCATACTACTATCTACCGGAATATTTGAATGGATAGGCCAACCTGTTAATGTATTAGTATGGGCCGGTACTGTGAATGGATTTATTTTACCATTAGCGTTGTTTATTATTTTGATTGCAGCCTTACAACATAGGCTTACACCCAAGTACAAACATGCACCCTGGTTACAAGTGGCTGGCTGGCTGGTAGTGGTAGCTTTATTATGGTTGGCATTAGCAACCCTTAGAAGACATTAATGTTATTTTTCTGTAATGCCTTAAACTGAACAAATTATTCAAAATATGCAAAAACTAAATTTCATTTCATATACAGCAATTGCAGCTAACACAATATTATATGCTCGGCTTTTTCCTTTTTTGAAAATAGGTATGTTTGATGCTGAAGCATAAAAAAGCCTGATATATCTGAAAACCTTCTTGATCTCTAAATCTTCATATCAATGCCCTAAAAACCGAATGAAAATTATTTTACTAATTAGGATAAATTTTTCTTACATAAAAAAAGGTACTTTTTAGGACCATTTTTGAAATGTTATTATTTATTACTCCAGTACTTTTTCTATGTGTGTTAATTTGCCATCTGCATTAAAGCCTTCTATAATTACCTTTAGTTTTTTACTAATGTCATTATTAAAGAAGTCTAATTTAACCTGTGGGCTTTTTTTATTGGTTAACACAAATGGATTCCAGTATAGAGTGCTTCTTACATCATCACCAAAAGCATCGGTTGATTTCTCATAATCCGGATTGAAGAATTGTTTAAAGCGTGTATAGCCACCCAATATCGTATTGTCGAGCCCGGGTGTATTGGCATTATTATTCTTTTTACCATCATTGCCACGTTTGGTGTAAATAGCAATGGCGCCACCACTTCCACCACCCATGGAGCCAAAAAATGGTGGACGAAATACTTTAATATAAGCCACATCTGTAATAGGTAAGCTTTGTATCATGTCGGGTTGTGCCGGACTTTCATCCAAATACAAATCGGGTGTGCTGCCGCGCCAGGTTAATGATGGTGTGCCACCACTCATGTTAATTTGCAAACCGGCTACCTGTCCTTGTAAATAAGTAAATATATCTAATGCGCTATTGGCTCGTGGATCATCCATTACATCAAATCCATAACTATCTCCTCCGGAAAATAAGCCGGTGGCATATTTTTCATCTAACACCTGTAACGCACTTTTTACTTTGGCTCTAACAGTTACTTCTTTTAAAGTAGCAGAAGCCATTAGTTTGCGTAACCGCTCTTGTTCATCCATAAAATATTGCATGCGGCGCAATGCCATACTATCGCTCCAGTTGGTTAAAGAAGAATTAATGGAAACATGCCTGGGTTGTAAATTGTATAAACCATTAGTGAAACTAACAACAGCACCACTATTGCTGCTGCGTTTGCCATTTAGCATATAATACAACTTTACAGTGTCATAAAAGAAAACACCATCTTGTTCAAATGAACCGTCTCTATGTACCGGAAGCAATAAAAATTGTTTACTGCTATCTTTTCCTTGAACAATTACATTTAAAAAGGAAGACTCTCCGCCTAAATTATTGCTTCCATATACTTTACCCTCTATTTTCAAAAAATTGTTTTCAGGCGGATATTTCATTGCCGGTGTTTTTAATGCAGCTAAATCGGCCCAATTATAACGACGCCATCCATTGGTCATCATTACTAAATCTAAATGATGCACAACACTATCTGCATTACTGCTAAAATAGTAGGAGGGATTGTACACTTTTCCTTTAATGTCATCACTTAATAAAAAATCAGTGTAAATAGAATGCTTGTCATCTACGGGAACATCGGCATCAGTTACAGCCACCGACATGTTGGCGAATGCTGTATCAGATACAAAAAATTCAATGGTGTTTTTACCGCGCTTGGAAAGATTTACCGTAGGAAAACTAACCCTGGGTTGAAAGCTATAGTTATCATTGTTTACAAACACTATTCTTTCGGCAACGGGTATCCAATTTGCATTAAACAAAGTAACCTGAAGAATACCGGTTGGTAATTCTGTAGTTGGCAAGTCAGCCACTACACTGGTTTTGGCTGAGAAATTAATTCTTGATTTGTACACCAATTGCTGATTCATTTGTGCCATTAGGTACATGGTCTTAAACAATGGATCATCATTGGCAGAGCGTTCAACAAATAATATGGCTTTATCGGGTGCAGGTTGCACAGAAAGGGTAGCTCCGTTAGGTAACGCTGCGGGTAATGCAGTGGTACCGGATTGCCCATTTTCATCCATCCAATCAATTTGATAGGTTTCATTTGCCTTGGGTTCAACAGAAAAACTGCCCATGCCGTCATGTTCGGCCATAAATGAATCAATCAGCTCTTGTTTATTATTTTTTATGGCCCCTTTTATAAATACCGGATTGCCAAATTGATTGGTTGCCTTGAATGCTACCCTGGAGTTTAATCCGTTTACTAAGTTTCCGCCTTCAGGAAATAAATATACCTGGGTTTTCGGAATGGCAATACTGGTTTTAACCTGCGGTTGAATAACGGTAATAGTGCGATGATATAAAAATGCGGTATCAAAATTCAACATCCAGCGCGTATAAGCTCTTACTTCTAATTTGTTGCCGCTGTAATTAGCCGGCACATCGAATGAACCGGATGCAGTTGCTTGAAATAAAGGTGCAACAGTGTGCATTAACAAATTTCCCGAACCATCATACCAATCAACATAAAAATTTTTGCTGATATATGATAAGTCAATACCCGTCATTAAATAAGCTTTGTACCAAATAGTTTCACCTTTGTTATAAGCTCCTTTATCAAATTGCAGATGCACTTTTTCTTGTGGATAACGGTTGGCGTACACTTCCATCATTGAATCTAATACCTGGGCCTTTGTAGCTGTTTGAAAGGTTAGTAAAAACCCCAGGCATACCATAGCAAGCAATTTGTTCATGTGGTATAATTTAGGTTGATGATATAGGTTTGGTTTTAACTTTCTAATGTGGTTATTTAGTCACACCATTATTCGTCCTTTGCACCAATAGCAATATAAATTAAAAAAATTATTTGCCTGTAACAAACCTACTTATAAAAATAAGTTACTAGTGTTATAATTTAATTAAAGGTAAGAGAAAGCAAGAGCTTATAACAGCGTATAGCTCATGCTTCCGTCCTTTTCATCTTTAATTTGAATGCCTACTGCCTGTAATTCATTGCGAATAGTATCGCTGGTAACAAAGTCTTTTTTGCCTTTAGCTTGTTTTCTAATATTTAATAAAACTTGCATTACTTTTTGCAACAAATCGTTTTGTTCTGTTGAAGGATTTTGAAGACCAAATATATCTTCAATAAACAAATTCATTTGTTGTTGCAATAGTTGTACGGTATGGCTCGACAAACTGTTTTCGGGAATTTGTTTGTTTTTCAAACTATTAATAACCGGTGCCAATTCAAACATATTGGCCAACACTTTTGCAGTACTTAAATCATCATCCATAAACTCGGTAAATTGGTTTACCCATTCTTTTACCTTATTATCTAATGCAGCATCAGCCGCTTCTATATTGTCGGGAATAGTTAAGCCTTGTAAGTTGGTATAAGCTTCCCAAAGGCGCTTCAATGCTTTTTCTGCCGCTTGTAAAGCTTCATTACTAAAATCGAGCGTAGAACGGTAATGCGATTGCAGTATGAAGAAGCGAATAGTCATGGGGTGGTAAGCTTGGGCTAAAATAGGATGTGTGCCACTAAATAATTCCGTTAGTTTAATAACATTGTTATAGCTTTTTCCCATTTTTTTCCCGTTAATAGTAATCATGTTATTGTGCACCCAATAACGGGCCGGGGGTTGGTGGTTGCAAACGGTGCTTTGTGCAATTTCACATTCGTGATGTGGAAATTGCAAGTCCATTCCGCCGCCATGTATATCAAATTGTTTACCCAGGTATTTTGTACTCATAGCTGAGCATTCAATGTGCCAACCGGGAAAACCTTCGCCCCAGGGGCTGGTCCATCGCATAATGTGTTCAGGTGGGGCATTCTTCCAAAGGGCAAAGTCGTTTTTATTTCTTTTTTCGTCCTGATTTTCTAATTGTCGGGTGGTTTCTAATTGTTCTTCTATATTTCTTCCACTTAAAATGCCATAAGGTTGACCAATTTTAGAAAAGTCGTTGTTATATTTTTCTACATCAAAATAAACAGAGCCATTTACTACATAAGCATATCCATCGGCAATAATTTGTTGAATCATGTTAATCTGTTCTACAATATGCCCGGTTGCGGTAGGTTCAATACTAGGCGGTAGGGTATTAAATTGTTGCATGGCCCAATGAAACAGGTTGGTATATTTTTGTACCAGTTCCATGGGTTCTAATTTTTCTAAAATGGCTTTACTGCTAATTTTATCTTCAGCAACACGACCTTCTTCTTCAAAATGTCCGGCATCGGTAATATTGCGTACATAACGCACCTTATAACCCAGGTGTAAAAAGTAGCGATACAAAATATCGAATGTAATATAAGGGCGTGCATGGCCCAAGTGACTTTCACCACTTACGGTGGGTCCACATACATACAATCCCACTAATCCGGGGGTAATAGGGGTAAATACTTCTTTTTTACGCGAAAGGGTATTATATAATTGTAATGGCATAATAAAATTTATAAGACTGTATGGTACTTACAAGCTGCAAAAGTAGCCAATGTGTGCAGTAGCAACAAAAGGAAAATGCATACTAGTTGTTCAATTGTTTCAATGCTACATCGCTTACCAACATAATATGGTCGCTTAAATCTTCATCTACCATATCAAACTGAAGAATTTGAAATTGCGAGTTAGTAAGAATATAATCAATACGCAAAGTGGGGGCTAAGCTGATGAAACTGCGGCCAATACCAAAACCTTTGGACAAAAAGGCATCTTGCATATTTTGCCGAATGTGAAAATAGGTGAAGCTGTTGGGTACATCGTTAAAATCGCCACAAATTATATAGGGGTAAGGACTTTTGTTTAAATGGGTTTTTACCAAAATAGCTTGAGCCGTTCTTCTTCTAAAGGCCAATAACATTTTTTGAATAATGCCTTTTGATGCAGCTAATGCTTCTTCATTTTGCTTAATTTTTTCCATGCCTTCATAATCATCTTGATTAAACTTGTACGATTGTAAATGCGTAGTAAATACCCTTATAGTATCATTTGCTTTTACCATATCGGCATATATCAGGCTTTCCGCTGTTTTAAAAGGAATACGCTCGGTATGAATAATGGGATATTTTGAAAAAATAATACATCCCGACTGATAATTATTTTTTCTTCTATAATCCTTCGAAAAAAAATGGTAAGGGAAACTATCGTTAAACAACGCAATATGATTGGCTGTAGTATTATTGTTTTCTGCATTATTAAATTCTTGCAGGCAAACTACATCAGGGTTTAGCTTTTGAATGGTTAGCAATAAATCTGAAGGAACTTGCTGTTTGGCGGCTTTGCTTTTAGATAGCCCGTTAAAACTTTGAACGTTCCAGCTAATAATACGTAAACTATTAGGAGGTTTTGTTTTAGTAAACCCTTCTTTTATATTACCGGCAAACATTACTTGCAGTTGTTGGTAGCTCAGTAATAAAGCAATTAGTGATAAAAGCAAGTATTTGGGTTTTACAATAATCCAAAATATGATGAAGAAAATATGGATGAGTGCCAAATAAGGCATTAAAATAGCAATGAAGCTAATGGGTGTAAAATAAGTGGGGTCTATCCACGGACTTAAACAGCCCAGTAGGTAAATAAAAATAATCAGCAGGTTACTACCAATTACAATACGCTTTATAAAAGGCCTGATGAATGCCAATGCCATTGCATAAAAATAGGAATTGTTTATGTAAAGGCAAGGTGGCTTTGGTTGAATGGTAAATCACTGAAGGAATGGATTAGGGGTTAAATAATTATTGCAATTTAATATCTGTAATACTGGGATAATGGTCAGATAAATGAAGTGGGAATGTTTTGTGTTGCAATATTTGTATTGGCTTGCGCATTAACATTACATCAATGCGTAAAGTGGGTGAAATACTATCATAAGTACCACCTAAGCCCCATCCGGTTTTTAAAAAAGCATCCTGCAATCCTTTACTTAAGTAGTGATACACATATGATGAAGGTACCGAGTTTAAATCGCCACAAAACACAAAGGGTAGGTCCGTTGTATCCATTACTGAACGAATAGTTTTTGCCTGGTTTACATGCACTTTGTCGAAATAACGTAGTTTGTAAAAAGTTGATTTTTGTAAAAGTAAAGTTGTGTCGGGTTTATAAAATTGCGATTCCATGGGTAAAGCCTGATTGCCATGTAAATTCATGGAACGTAAGTGTGCATTAATGATTTTAAAATTTTGTTGGCCATATTGTAAGGTTACCCATTGAAATTCTTCTTTAAAGTGTTCGGCATTGGGAAGGGAAATAATAGCAGAATCAATAATGGGCAATCGTGAAAAAATAATGATGCCATTTCGTTGAATCCCGTATCCTTCAATTCCAAATGAAAAGTTATTGACAAAGGATGTATAAGGATACTGTAATGAATCGCGAATATAGGGAAGGGTACTTCGGAAATACCGCCCTGAATCAGTTGCAAAATCCTGAAAGCAAAGCACATCGGCATTGGATTGACGAATAAATGCCAACATTTGTCTGCGCGGATTTCCGGGTGTATCATTCTTAATGGCAGCATTCAAAAATTCGTTAACATTCCACGATAGAATGCGAATACTACCCGCCGGCTTTTCCATTGTGAACTTATTGTTAGGATGAAATCCCCAAATAGCCTGTATGTTTTTATAGCCAAGGCATAAAACAATCCAAAATATGAAACTGTATTTTTTAAAGACAGGAATAGATAAGCAACAAGCCAATAGCATTGCAGCTAATACCAATGGGTATGCCAATGCTAAAAAAGTTAATGGCCAAAAATGAACCGAATTAATGTATGGAGTTGCTATTGCAATTATATAAGGAAGACTTAAGCCAATACAAAGAACGCCCAACGGTTTTTTTATGAATGATGCTTTCTGTAAAGCCATAATGGGATTATAAATCTTTACTGGCTTTCTTTAAAAATTCTTTTTCATCGTCAGTAAGCATATGATAACCCTGTTGATTAATTTTATCCAATATATCGTCTAATCTTTGTTGGGTAACATTAGGGGTTTTGTTATAGGGCTTAACGGTAGACCGATAATACAGCTTTTCTTTAACACCTTTGGGAGTATGTTTTTTTTCCGGGTTAAATAAATCATCAATCCAGCTTACTAATCGGTGCATCCATCCTCCCCAGTCGCGGCCTCGTTTTAATTGTTGTATGTATAAAAATCCAACCACGCCACCAGTAAGATGTGCAATGGCATTGCCACCATTTTGGGTAGCAATAGTTGCATAATCAATAGCTACAAAAACAAGGGTTAGCACCCAAATGGGAATTCCGCCATTAATTAAAGGAAAGATTCTATAATCGGGCGCTAAGGTAGTGGTTGCAATGGCTATGGCCATAACAGCGGCACCACCGCCCATTAAAGCAGGTGTGAATGCCATGTTTTGATACAATGCAGGAATTACATTCATGCTTAATATAAAAGCAATGCCTCCGAAAAAGCCTCCATACAAATAAATAGGAATAATATTTTTATTGCCTGCCAGGTCTTGTAACATGAACCCAAAGGCCCAAATCCAAAATACCGTGCTAATAATACCCCAAATACTGTGGGTTGTAAACATATAAGTTAGCAGTGTCCAGGCGCGGGGAAAGAAAACGCCAGTGTCGGCAGGTAATGCTAGCCAATCAATAATTTGTTTTTGAAAAAAAAGGGCAGCAGTATTATTGCTATCGTAGGAAATGAAATAAATGATTTTAATGAAAGTAAGTGATATAAAAAATATTGCATTAACAATTATTAAAAATACCAAAGCATTTTTATCATCGCCCAATAATGGCCTGTGGCGGGTATTACGTATTTCACTTAAGTTCATAATATAAAGTTACAATATTCAATCATTTCCGCCGCTATACGGTTTTAATAAAACGTTTTTCGGTTGTTTTTGTTCCAAAAATATACCAAAATAATGCCTACCAAAGCCCCTCCCAAATGGGCAAAATGGGCCACGTCATCACCAGCAGAGTTTTTAATACCCAAATACAATTCAAAAGCGGCATACATAATTACAAACCATTTGGCTTTAATGGGAACAAAAAAGTAAAGATAAATTCGGGTGTTGGGGAACAGATAACCAAAGGCAGCCAAACATCCAAATACTGCGCCGGATGCGCCAATGGTAGCTTCATTTAGTTTAGCTAAAAAATTATTTCTATACAGTTGCTGTGTGGCAGGATCTAAACTGTTAAATGCTTCAATTAAGTGTTGAGTTTGAAAATACAGTACAATTAAATGGCTCAATGCTGCTCCTAAACCACACACAATATAAAAAGTTAAGAAACGTTTGGGCCCCCATAAGTTTTCTAAAACAGAACCAAACATCCATAAAGCGAACATATTGAAGAAAATATGTTCAAAACTGCCGTGCATGAACATATGGGTAATTAGCTGCCAAGGGCGAAATAAGGGGCTTTGAAAGGTATGTAGAGCAAATAAATCATCCATATTAATAAAACCCTGACGGCCAATGGTCATTTGAGCCAGAAAAACCAAGCCATTAATAATAATCAGGTTTTTTATAACAAGGGGTAAAATTTGAAATCGTCCGGGCCTAAATTCAGTCATGCTATAATTTTATGGTTTACAACTATATTTACTTTAACGTTAATTGCACAATGTTTTCTATATGAAAAGTATGTGGAAACATATCAATCGGCTGCACTTTGGTTACCTTATATTTTTCTGACAGTAAAGCCAAATCGCGGGCCTGTGTGGCCGGATTGCAACTGACATAAACAATGCGTGGCGCTGCAATTTCCAACAATTTTTCAATTAACTTTTCATGCATACCGGCCCTAGGGGGGTCGGTAATAATTACATCGGGTTTACCATTTTGGTCAAAAAATGCATCGTTGCAAATTTTTACAACATCACCGGCATAAAAAGCAGCATCTTTAATATTATTCAGAGCTGCATTTTCTTTTGCATCGGCAATGGCTTCTGCAATGGTTTCAACGCCAACAATTTTTTTTGCCTGTTTACTAACAAAAATACCAATACTTCCTGTTCCGCAATATAAATCGTAAACAGTTTCATTGCCTGTTAATTCGGCCATTTTCCGAGCATATTGGTACAATTTTTCTGCTTGCTCGGTATTGGTTTGGAAAAATGATTTAGGACCAATTTTAAATTGATAATCTTCTAATGTTTCTAAAATATAACCAGGACCTTTATATGTGTTTACGGTTAAATCGTAAATACTATCATTCCATTTAGGATTAATCGTATAAAGTAAGGTGGTTATTTCCGGAAAATGTTGGTCAATCGTTTGCAATAATGCTTCGCGAAGTGTTGGGTCATCATATGCTAAAACAATATTCACCATTAATTGTCCCGTTCGGGTTAAACGTATCATTACATTGCGCAACCAGCCTGTATGTTGGCGAGCATCGTAAAATGGGATGCCTTTTTCACGTCCAAAGTTTACTATGGCTTTGCGAATAGCATTAGAGGGTTCATTTTGTAAATAACAGGTATCTATTTCAACTACTTTATCAAAAATACCTTTGGCATGAAAACCACCATAGCCAGCAATAGTATCGGCAGGTATTGCTTCTGCTGGTAGTTGTTTAAAGTCGGACTTGGGAATATATTTTTTATTAGAAAAAGTAAATTCAATTTTATTGCGGTATCCCCGTGTGGTATGGGCCCCCACAATGGGTTCAAATGTTGGCAAAGGAATTTTGGCAATACGGGTTAAATGGTCATATACTTGTTTTGCTTTGTATTGCAATTGCAAATGGTAAGGTAACATTTGCCATGAGCAACCGCCACAGGTGCCAAAATGGCTGCAAAAAGGTTGTTCGCGTTGTGGTGAAAGTTGGGTGAATGAAAGGGCTTCTCCTTCTGCCCAGTCTTTTTTATTCTTGTGTAATAAAACGTTAGCAACGTCACCCGGCACGGCTTTTTCTACAAAAATTACCTTTCCATTTACGCGGGCAATTGATTTGCCTTCGGCAGCGTAGTCTTCTACCAATACATTGTCCAGAATAATGCGTTCTTTCTTTTTTCTCACAGTAGCAAAAATAACATTCCAAAGCTTTGTTTGGAAAATAAAGAGATGAATACAGTTTTTACAGAATGATTAAAGGCAATAGTTTTAACATTTCCTATATTTACAATATTTATTTTTACAGTATGAAGAACCTTTTCCTTATTTTCTGCAACATTCTTTGCCTTCCTGTTATTTTATTGTGTCAACAAAAAAAAGTAACAACAACAAATACAGTCCATTCAACAGGCCACAATATTCACATTCAACTAAAGCCCTATAAAAATACTACCATTTATTTAGGTACTTATTATGGAAAAGGGAAAACATTAGCCGATTCAGCCTTTTTAAATAGTAATAGTGAAGGGGCATTTAAAGGAACTAAGCCATTAACAGAAGGCATTTATTTTGTTGTATCACCACAATACACCATTCAGTTTGAAGTATTGGTGGGCAAAAAACAGCATTTTAGTATAGTAGCAGATTCTGCTAATAAGCTTCAACCGGTTATTACCGGCTCGCCTGATAATACCTTATTTCTTCAATATACACAAGAAAGTTACAAGTTGGGTAGTGATATTGATGCTTTACAAAAACAGTTGGCCCAACAACACAACCATGCCGATTCTGTAAAAATTGAAAATGAAATAAAAACGGCAAGTCAGAAATTACATCAGGCCCGCGAAAACATTATTCATCAACATCCACAGTCATTATTAGCTTTTTTACTACAAGCCATGCAAAGGCCTGAAATACCTGCTATTCCGGTAGTAAATGGCAAACCCGATTCATTATACCCATTTCGTTATGTAAAAGAACATTATTGGGATGATGTTTTATTTAATGATGATCGCCTTTTACATACACCCTTTTTTGAACCCAAATTAGATGATTATTTTAAATATTATGTTTCTCCCGAACCTGATTCTATTATTAGTGAAGTGAACTATATATTACTTTCAGCCCGTACCGGTAAGGAAATTTACCCTTATTTACTTACCAAATTCACTAATAAGTATTTGAATCCGGAGTTTATGGGACAGGATAAAGTGTTCTTGTTTTTGTATGAAAATTTTTATGCAAAAGGTGATACTGTTATTTTAAATGCGGAATCTAAAAAAATGATAACGGATAGGGCTTATAGTATGATGGCTAATCAAATTGGTGCAGCTGCGCCCGAATTGAATTTAACCGATACTTCCGGAAAAAACATTTCACTATACAGCCTTAAAGCACCTTTTACTGTGGTTGTATTTTGGGATCCTACCTGCGGTCATTGTAAAGAAGAATTGCCTCGTATTGACTCAATTTACAAAGCTAAATGGAAAGCAATGGGGGTAAAATTGTACAGTGTAAACGTAAATGAAGCAAGGATGGATGATTTAAAAAAATTCGTAAACGACCACCATTTTAGCCCCGACTGGATTTTAACTTATCAAACCAAAGCGGCTCGCCAGGCCGAACAAAATGCCAATGAACCCAATTATCGGCAATTGTATGATGTGTTTAAAACACCCACCTTGTATTTGTTAGATGCGGATAAACATATTATTGCCAAACAATTAACCATTGAGCAAATTGATAATTTGATGCAGGTAAAACGAAACTCAAAACAATAATTGTTTTTTAAGGCAAAATGTAAATTGCTTGTTGTATTTTACTTATTCAATTGCAACCTAAAGTGTCTTTCACAGCAGGGTTGTTTCAAATATTTACATTATGCAAAAATTTAAGCTATTGCTTTTTTGTGCTGCATTGCTGTTGCTTGCAAAACCATTATTAGCACAGAATGGCGCACCTTCACCCTTTGATACAACTATGTATGGCCGTAATGAAAAAGCAGGGCATTACGTACATACCCGTGGTATGAATATGTATTATGAAACATATGGCAACGGTGCCCCATTGCTGATTATTCATGGTAATGGTGGCTCTATCAATAATTTTTTATATCAAATCCCCTATTTCTCAAAAAACTATCAGGTAATTCTAGCCGATAGCCGGGCGCAAGGTAAAACTGCCGACACCGGCGATTCATTAAGCTATGAAATGATGGCCGATGATTTAAATGCATTACTCGATTCATTACACAAAGACTCTTGTTATGTAATTGGCTGGAGCGATGGTGGCATTAATGGTTTGCTGTTGGCCATTCGGCATCCTGAAAAAGTGAAAAAATTAGCAGTTACCGGTGCTAATTTATGGCCCGATACTTCAGCTGTTGATGCATGGGTGGTACAAACAACATTAGACTTAAATGATTCTTTGGCAAAAATGAAAGCTACACCAGAAGTAAAGCGGGAACGTAAGTTGGCTCATTTATTATCTTATGAGCCCCATATTTCACAGGCACAATTGCACACCATTCAATGTCCTACATTGGTAATTGGGGGCGATCACGATGTAATTAAACCCATACATACTTTGTTAATTGCCGAAAGTATTCCTAAATCCTATTTATGGATACTGCCTAATTCAGGGCATTCAACCCCCATTGTTTATAAAGATGATTTTAATCGGCAGGTTGATTTGTTTTTCAAAACACCCTATCGCACTATAGAAAAGGAAGCAAGGTTTGAATAAGTTCCTAAGCAGTGCTTTTGCTTGCTTAGCAATTTTTTTCTGTTTTGAAAAAAACCTTTTTACTTCAGTTTATTTAAATTTTTTAGTTTACATCTTTGAGATAGAAAAATGTCTATATGAGCATTTTGAGCTTTTGTTCTAAAAAATAGCCATGAATAATTGAACTTAAAAATAAAACGCTTTGTGAAAGCCAAACTTATATTCAGACTTCCTTTTTTTATAGCAATTTTTTGCTATAGTTGTTCAAAAGTGCCTGCACAAAGGCCCTCTAACGTGCAGCAAAATTCAGAGCTTTTGAGTGATGACGGTATTATACAAATCAAATTAGATTTAACAAGGGGTGGGGCAATTAGTTATATTTCTTTGTCTGGAAGTGATCGTAATTTAGTTAATATACACGATGAAGGCAGGTACATTCAACAATCTTATTATGCAGGCAAGCCTTTGAATCGTATTGCGGAAGGGCAAAATCCTGCTTGGTCGCCTTGGCGTTGGAATCCAATTCAAGTTGGTGATAGTTATGGCAATCGTGCACAAATATTAGATAGTAAAACAGCGGGCGACACGCTATATGTAAAATGTATTCCCATGTTATGGGACATGAATAACAAACCTGCCCAGGCAATTATGGAACAATGGAATATTTTAAATGGAAATGTAATTAAGGTGCATTGTAAACTTACCTGTCAAAGAACCGATAACTTATATGCAGAAAACATTTCAAATGCTCAAGAGTTGCCGGCTGTTTATCCGATAGCTTCACTCAATAAATTAGTTACCTATTTAGGGAATAGTCCGTTTATGAATGATACCTTAAGTAATCCAACGGTAATCAATCTATCAAGTGGCTTTTGGGGACGTTATTCCAATGTAACAGAGAATTGGATGGCTTTTGTTGATAGTACAAACTGGGGTATAGGTGTATATAATCCAAATTGTACCTCATTTTTAGCAGGTATTGCCGGCAAACCCAATGGGGAGAGCCTTGACGCATCTACCGCTTACATAGCACCAACGCTTAATGTAATTCTAAACAAGAATACTGTTTTTGAATACGACTATTACTTAATTGTAGGAACAATATCACAAATAAGAACTGAAATATATCAACTAAAATAAATTTGATAGAATTGAATTGAAGTTCATTTATCCCTATTTTTTTATTGATGAAGATTTTGTGGTAATAAAATTTCAATCAACTTATTCAACCAATTATGGGTGAAAAATTGAAAATTTCAAACGCTTCTTAGCTTCCAAATAATCATTTAGGTGCAATACTTTTTTAAATATGAATTGAGAGAAGTTTTATTGCTTGAATGGCCTTTTTCGTACCTCCTTCGAGACAGATTCGATACAAGTTCGACCTTACTTCGATGAAAGGCTTGAAAACACTGGCTTGTTTGCTATTTCTGTCGAACAAGTGTCGAACAAATTAGCTCAAAAGCCCGTAAAATGAACATTTATGGCCTTCATAATGAAATTATATCAAATAGGCCAATAAAAAATTGTATACAAAATACTACAAAAACTGTATATAACGTTTCTTGTATAGCATCTATGCGGTTATTACTTTTACATTCAATAATAACCCCTTTATTCAAATCCTTAAAAAATCACCCTTTGCGTAACCTTAGCATAGTTAGAAACGAATACCGCCATTTACCCGATAGGGAATTGCTGCGTGTAGCCAAAGAAGGGATGCCTTATTTATCCAATCACCATATAAAAGATTTACAGGAAGAATTAGCCATCCGCCATTTAGATGATGCACTGGCAGAAAGTAATAAAGCCTATCAGGCTTTACGCAATACTTTGGCTTTAAGTGCTTTTAATAAGTCAACCAACGGCATTCTATCTACTGCAATTTGGAAGTTAATTTTCAACTGGAAAGCTCAAGGCAAATCAGATGAAGTGATTTGTGAATTATTGGTGGCCCAAAACATTCATGCTGAATATGCGGCCATTTTGGTTTCATGCATTGAACCTCAGTTGGAAAGTAGCATTGAGCAGCTTACTACCGAAACTTATGCAGGTTATATTCCTGCCGGTTTGGGTATTGCAGTTTTATTATGGGTTTGGTTGTTTACCCTTGCACCCGCTTACTTATTAATTGGATTGGTACTACTATTGGCTGGCAGTTTAAAACTGTACCATGTATTGCCGCGTAAAAGAAAATTACAGTCTATTCTACAAAAAATACAAAATAGCCAATAAGTAATTCCATTTATTGCTAGCCAGGCGTAATAGTTTATCATTAATTATCTCTCTACAAAATTCAATCGTTTTAGTTAGCTAGACTAGCTAAATTACATCTTATTGTATAAAGCTCATTGAAAGAATGAAGCCTACAATTTTTTTGTTTTGTTCGTTTTATTTGTATTTTCAATACATCACTTTGCAGGTTCAGTACCAGGATAAAAGTCTATTTTCATCTAAATAGAACCCAATCATTTATAATATGAAAAGCATTCTCTTTATTGTAGGGGTGTTATGGTTGTTTGCCGCCGAAATTTTACGCGTATATTTTATAATGCCATTTCCCGGCAGCCAGCAAATGAATAGCATAGACTTGGCTTATTTTATTAGCACACACATTGTTTTATTGCGATTGATAGGCTATGCATTGATCAGCTATCCCATTTTAGAATATTTTAGAGGAAAGGCTTGGTTTCCGAAACTAATTGTTGTACTGTTGGGCATAGCATATATTGCTATTTTTTATTTGTTTAATTATCGTTTTCAGGCCGATAAAATGTTTTATAAAGCCCGGCATCAATGGTTTGCCAATGCAAACAATGACACTACCAACAAGAATAGTTTAGTAATTGGGGTGGTAATAAATGGTATCGCAAAGGCCTATCCGTTACAAATAATTGGATACCATCACCAAATAGCCGATAGTATAGGGGGTGAACCCATATTGGTTACTTATTGCACAGTTTGCAGAACCGGAAGGGTATATAGTCCTGAAGTAAATGGGAAAAAAGAAACATTCCGATTGGTAGGCATGGATCATTTTAATGCCATGTTTGAAGATTCCACTACTAAAAGCTGGTGGCGGCAGGCAACAGGTGAAGCCATAGCCGGGCCATTAAAAGGAAAGCAATTAAAAGAATTGCCCTGTAATCAATTAACCTTGGCAGCATGGCTAATGGAGTATCCCAATTCGTTGATTTTACAACCCGATGAGAAGTTTAAAAAACAATATGCCGAGTTAAAAAATTATGATAAGGGAACAGTGAAAAGCAAATTGGAAAAACGTGACGCTGCATCATGGAAACCAAAATCGTGGGTGGTAGGCATTATTCAGCATAACAAAGCCAAAGCTTACGATTGGAACACATTAACACAACAACAAGTGCTCAATGATGAAATAGGTAATGAGCCTATTGCCATTGTATTGGAAAGTGATACAGCCTCTTTTCATGCTTTTCATACCGATTTTGGAAACAATGTGTTACACTTTCAGAAATATGCCAATAATTTATTGATTGATACTACAACACACACCATTTGGAATATGGCAGGCGAATGTGTAGAAGGTCCGTCAAAAGGTGCCCGTTTACAACCGGTTCAATGTTATCAGGAATTCTGGCATTCATGGAAAACCTTTCATCCTAATACCTTGGTTTATCTATAGAAGTGGATAGGATTGTGCAGAATATCCAAGTACTGTAACCGATAAATTCATACAACAATGAAATGAAAACCCCGTAGGGGCGACATCTTAATAAAAAAACAAGTAGCTATCCCGTGTACCTCTGTAGGAGCGATGTAATTATGATAAATACATTCTTATAGATATAATTAAATTTCGCCTCTGTAGGGTTTTGTAGATTGTAAAAAAATTTGGTTTAAACTTTTAATTGAACACTAAAAGCCATTCATTTTATGATTTCTTTATGTAACGTATTGTGGTGGCTATGCGTTCAATTCATAGAAATTATTCATCATTAAACAAAATAACATGAAGAAAACAGTTGCCTTACTGATAGTGTTAGCGGTTGTTGGCATTACTCAGTTAAATGCCCAAACCAAAAATTTTATTGATCAACCTTATGTAGAAGTAGCGGGTACTGCCGATACATTAGTAACACCCAATGAAATTTTTATTCGGTTTACCATTAGTGAAAAAGACACGAAAAACAAGGTTTCACTGGAAGATCAGGAAAAAGCCATGTATGTAGCTTTACAACAGTTAGGCATTGATGTAAATAAAAATCTGGTAGTCAATGACATGTCCAGCAATTTTCAATATTATTTTTTGCGGGGGAAGGATGTGGTAAAAACCCGCGATTATGTGTTAAAAGTTGCCACAGCAAATGAAGCCGGTAAGGTATTTATAACCTTGGAACAATTAGGCATTGCCAATGCCGCAATTGATAGAGTAGATTACAATGGCTTGGAAGCAATTCGAAATAAAATGAGAAGCAACGCCGTTAAAAATGCTTATATGCGGGCCAAAGCGTTAACCGAGCCTTTGAATCAGAATATTGGTAAGGCTATTTATATTGGCGATGAAGAACGTTATGCACAGCCCTATATGCAACCTCGTATAATGTTAGCAAAAACAATGGCTTCAGACACAACTACTCAGCCTGATATTAGTTTTGAAAAAATAAAAGTATCTGCCAATATTACGGTGCGTTTTGTGTTGAATTAGTAGCAGAATAAAAATTATATTTATTTAGCGCCGGTTACACTACCGGTTTGTGGTAGCATGAATCGGTAGTTTTTTGTAACCATTCATTCATAGAAACATTTGCATTTTAATTTGATAGCTTCTATTCAGGTACCTCAAAGGTTTTTATACTTTTCAACATGCAGCAGCATTCAAGCTTATGTGCCCAATTTATTCTGAGTATTGCGATGATTAAATTGGGCACAATTCAATATGTCTGTTTTATTGCTGATATTTGATAATATGTCTCAATGGTTTCAATCCATATATCGCCAATGGAAGGCATTACACCCAACCACACGCAGCATAATGTTAGCCCGTGCTTTTAGAAGTTTGGGGCAAGGTGCATTGGTGGTTGATTTAACCTTGTATTTAAAAGCTTTACAATGGTCGGGGTTTCATATTGGCTGGGTATTAAGTTTAGCAGGTATTATGGGTGCTTTACTTAGCTTGGCAGTGGGTATTTCTAGCGACAGAATGCGGCGTAGGCCCTTTTTGTTGGTGTATGAATGCATTACCATGATAGGTAGTTTACTGGCTTTTCTTACAGCACAGCCTTTATTACTTACCATTGTCATTGTGATTGCAGGATTTGGACGTGGTGCCAATGGGGCTGCAGGGCCATTTTCTCCGGTTGAACAGGCCTGGCTGGCTGAAGAAGTGCTGCCCGAAAAAAGAGGAAAGGTGTATAGTTGGAACACGGCTATGGGATTTATTGGCATGGGTTTGGGTGCACTCTTGGCTATTGTTCCGGCTTTTGTCCATCATCATACTATCACATTACAATACACCGTGTTAGTGCAGGCAAGTGCCTATCGTCCCTTATTCTTAATTGTAACGGTAGCTACTTTGTGTAATTTATATTTATTGTATAGGGCTAAGGAAAATTACAATGGCAAAATAGTTCGTGAACAACATCCGCAAGAGCTTCCTATTCGCCAGCAAGAAAATAAAATGCTTGCAGGTTTAGTTTTTTTAAATGCTTTTAATGGAGTTGCAATAGGATTAACAGGGCCACTGATTTCTTATTGGTTTGCCCTAAAATTTGGTAAAGGTCCGGGTGAAATAGCACCCATGATGGCCCTCACATTTTTTATAACAGGCATTGCTGCTGTATTTACCGGTAGTATCAGCGAAAAAAAGGGTATTGTTACTACAGTGGTATATGCCCGCGCTATTGGATTGATATTGTTGCTATTACTGCCATTGGTTCCATTTTTCTGGATGGCTGCCATTTTATATATTGCCCGTTCAGCCTTAAACAGGGGCTCGGTCGGAGCACGACAGGCACTTACTGTTGGTTTGGTACGCGATGAACGAAGAGGGTTTGCTACCAGCTTAAATGCTGTTTCCATGCAACTACCCCAATCAGCCGGCCCTACACTTTCAGGCTGGTTGTTTAGTGCCGGGAATTTGGCATTACCCTTTTATGCAGGTGCTGCTTGTCAGGCTATTTATTTGGTATTATATAGCCGATTTTTCAAAAACCAAAACAAACCAAATACCAAACCTTCATAATGCAATATAATGTAGACTGATTGAAAAGATAGGGTGTAACTTTATTACATTAATCAAACTTTTATGCATTATCAACGTATTAGTTCAGGATCCGTGTATGAGGAACAAATGTGTTATTCAAGAGCAGTGGTAGCACCACCCTTTATTTTTGTTTCCGGCACTACAGGCTTTAATTATGCCACCATGACTATAGCAGATGATATTGTGTTGCAAGCGGAGCAAACTTTTTTAAATATTGAAAAAGCCCTGCAACAAGCAGGGGCTTCTTTGCAACACATTGTACAGGTAAGGTATATTTTGCCAAATGCCGGTTTATTTAGTTTGTGCAAACCTGTATTACAAAAGTATTTAAGCACTATAAAACCTGCAGCCACTTTAATACAGGCAGGTTTGTTAGATGAACGTATGTTAATTGAAATAGAAGTAGTAGCTATGTTGCCGAGTTAAGCAACAATAGATAAAATAGTTAATAAAAATAGTGTTTTTAGATGCAGATTGATTAATTGGATATGCCCATACTCAAATGGATTTTCATTGAGAATAGAGGCTTATGATAAAGCTGCACATTGACGCAAATCAATGGTATTTCTTGCTTTTACTCATTTTACCGGCTTTTACTATTGAGTAGCTTTGCTAAAAAAATACAATGACAACTAATCATACTTTCCAGCAACTGATACAAACATTTCCGGAACAAGATACCATTATGCCTGTTTTGTTTATTGGTCATGGATCGCCCATGAATGGTATTGAGGATAATGTGTTTAGCAACCAATGGGCTGCAATGGCAAAAAGTATTCCCCTACCCAAAGCCGTTATCGTTATATCGGCACATTGGCAAACCAGGGGTACACAAATTACCGCTATGGACTTCCCACCTACCATACATGACTTTGGTGGTTTTCCCGAAGCATTGTATGAAGTACAATATCCGGCACCCGGCCGGCCTGAATTAGCAGTTTTTACTAAAAGCCTGGTGCGTACTACTGAAATAGGCTTAGACCATGAATGGGGTTTAGACCATGGTACATGGACAGTTGTTCGCCATATGTATCCGCAAGCACAAATACCGATACTGCAACTGAGTTTAGATTATACAAAAGCCACACCTTTTCATTTTGAATTGGCTAATGAACTTCAATTATTGCGCAGAAGGGGTATTTTAATAATTGGTAGTGGTAATATGGTGCATAATTTGCGGATGGTAAACTGGCAAAAATTAGAACAACCCGGATTTGCTTACGATTGGGCAGCCGAAATGAATGCTGCTTTTAAATCGTTTATTCAAACGAATAATAATAATGCTTTAATTCATTATGAGCAATTAGGTACTGCCGCTAAATTAGCTATTCCAACCCCCGAACATTTTCTTCCACTCATTTATACGTTAGGCTTACGAAATAGTACCGATGCAGTGGTTTTTTTTAATGATATAGCTGTGGGAGGTTCATTAACCATGACATCCGTAAAATTTGGATAAAGGCAATACTTATTGATGTGTAACTATATCCGTAATTTTAAAAAAAAACACATTAAAAAATTTGGAAACCCTTCAAAAAATTTGTATATTTATATATGCAGCAAAATAGCAGTAACCCCATTCGGGTTATTATTACCGGAGCAACCGGTATGGTGGGAGAAGGGGTATTGCACGAATGCTTACAAAGCGAACAAGTAGCATCAATATTAGTCATTAATCGGCGCCAGATTGGTTTACAACACCCTAAACTTACAGAAGTAATACACCAAGATTTTATGGATGTTGGTGTTTTGGCTTCCGTAGTAAAGGGTTATGATGCCTGTTTCTTTTGTCTGGGTGTTTCTTCTGTTGGCATGAAAGAAGCAACCTATAATCAATTAACTTATACATTAACTACCGGTTTTGCCAGGTTGCTTTGTGAACAAAATCCCAACATGGTATTTTGCTATGTTTCGGGTAAAGGAACAGATAGTTCTGAAAAAGGGGTATTAATGTGGGCTAGAGTGAAAGGTAAAACCGAAAATGCCTTGTTACAAATGCCCTTTAAAGCAGCATATATGTTTCGGCCGGGAATTATTATTCCAACCCCGGGCTTAAAAAACACATTGAAATTGTACCATTATTTAGGATGGTTAATACCATTGTTTAAATTAATGATGCCTAACAGTATTTGCTCGTTACAACAAATTGGAAAGGCAATGATAAGGCTGGTAGCACATGCAGATGCAAAAAGAATAATAGAAGTCAACGACATCAAACGAGTAGCGGCAACTGAATAATTAATTAGGAATGAATCGTTACAACTACATAGTTTGACTTTATCAAAAAATATTATAGTATTAATGTTTGGTTTGAATTTGCTGTAGAATGGTATTTTCAATGACATGAGGAAAATGTGCATACTCCAACGCATGCACTTTTGCGGCAATTTGTTCGGGTGTATCGTTTGGACTTACCGTGCAAGTGGCCTGAAAGATGGGAGGTCCATCATCATAATGCTCATTTACATAATGAATGGTAATGCCTGTTTCCGATTCGCCGGCTTCGGCAATGGCCTGATGAACTTTAATGCCATACATGCCTTTGCCACCATATTTTGGAAGAAGAGCGGGATGTATATTAATAATATGTTGCGGAAAGGCTTCAATTAAGGGTAAAGGTATTTTCCATAAAAAACCGGCTAATATTAGCCAGTGAATACTATGTGTCATTAGTTCAGGTAAATAAGCATCTTGATTGAAAAACCTGTCTTTTTCAATCATTAAAACAGGAATCTGGTGTTGTGCAGCCACCTGAATAACACCTGCTTGGGGTTTATTGCAAACAATTAGGGCAATGGAAATAAGGTGATGGCGTTTAAAATACTGGATTAAATTGGCTGCATTGGTGCCGGCACCTGAAGCAAAAATGGCTATCCGTTGTTTTGATTGAATTGAAGACATGAATCAATTATATGCTGATTATATATAACATGTAAATAGAAAAATTGAGTCTGCAATATATGCAATACTTTTTTAGGGGGAATTAGAGTGGGTTGACAGCGTTTAATGTTGAATTTTTTTAAAACGAAGTGCATTGGTAGAATACACAAAAATGTGTATTGAAAAGGGTATTAAAAACAAATAAAAATACAACAATCCGCTAAAACCCACACCAGCACTGGCTAAAATTTTTTTTGCAACATTGAGTTTTTGTCAGCCCCGTGTCATATTTTTGCACTCGTTTAAGGATATTTTTCCACATTAGACCAACCAGATTGTGAATATGATACCTCATCGCATGATAATCCGAGCTGTAGTCGCAGGAATTTTTGTATGTTTTTCATTTGCATTTGGCATAACTGTAAAAGCCCAAGATGGAAAATCGTTATTTAGCCAGAACTGTGCATCCTGCCATGCTATTGACAAAAAGTTAGTAGGTCCGGCCCTTATGGGAGTAGAAGATAGATGGCCTAATAAAAAACATTTGTACGAGTGGATTCGAAATAATCAGGCTTTCTTAAAAACCGGTGATCCTTATGCTAATAAGTTGTATGAAGAATACAACAAAACAGCTATGAACCTATTTCCGCAGTTAACTGATGCAGAAATTGGTGCTATTTTAAAATATATTTCCGATTATAAACCCGCTTCAGCACAACCTGCTGCCGGAGCTGCTGCCGGGCAGCCTGCTGCAGAAAGTGATAATACCTTATTATTTGGTATTCTTACTTTAATATTGGCAGTAATTGCATTTACATTAATGCAGGTAAATAGCAATTTGAAAAAATTAACCGATGTTAAAGAAGGCGTTGAAAGTCCGGAACCGGTTCCTTTCTGGAGAAATAAAACCTATATTGCTATTGTAACTGTTATCTTGTTCTTGATAGGTGGTTATTTAACTACTAAAGGTGCTATTGGTTTAGGACGCAATATTAATTATGAGCCCAAACAACCCATTTTCTATTCACATAAAGTACACGCCGGCATCAATCAAATAAACTGTTTGTATTGCCACAGTGGTGCAATGGATAGTAAATATTCAAATGTGCCTTCCGTAAACGTTTGTATGAATTGCCACATGGCCATTAATGAATACAAAGGTGAAAAATTATACACTGCCGATGGGGAAGAAGTAAATGGTACGGAAGAGATTAAAAAATTATACGAATACGCCAACTTTACACCCGGCCAACCCTGGGATGCCAGCAAAGCCAAACCCATTGAATGGACTAAAATACACATGTTACCTGCACACGTTTATTTCAACCACTCACAGCATACCCGTGTAGGTAAAATTCAATGTCAGATTTGCCATGGCGAAATCAATAAAATGGATGAAGTAAAACAAGTGTCTGAATTAAGTATGGGCTGGTGTATTAACTGTCACCGTAGTACTCAGGTTCAATTCAAAGACAATGGATTTTACAGCATTTATGAAAAATATCACCAAGATTTAAAAGATGGTAAAATTGATAGTACCAAAGGCGTAACAGTGGAAATGATTGGTGGTACCGAATGTCAAAAATGCCACTATTAATGTGCCTTGGCATAAAGTAAATTAAAGGAAACATTAACCGCATCAACGATAAAATGTAGAGTGCCGATATCGGCTATTTTACACCTAACAAAACAAATTATGGAGCAAAAAAAACACTGGCAAAGTTTTGGAGAGTTGACAAATTCTGAAGGTTATCAGGAATCAGCAAAAGATGAGTTTAAGGAAGATTTACCCGTGTGGGAAGATGATAAGGGTTTGTTTAGTGCTGCCACTCCCCGTAGAGATTTTTTAAAATATTTAGGATTTAGTACTGCTGCTGCTATGGTTGCAGCTAGTTGTGAAGTGCCGGTTCGTAAAATTATTCCTTTTGCGAATAAGCCCGAAGATGTTATTCCCGGTGTGGCTAACTATTATGCTACTACATATATTCAGGATGGGGAAGCAGTAAGCGTTTTGGCTAAAGTAAGAGATGGCCGTCCCATTAAATTAGAAGGAAACGACTTAAGCCCCATTACACAAGGTGGTACTTCAGCTCGTGTACAATCTTCTGTATTGGATTTGTATGATACCGCTCGTTTACGTTTCCCAACTATAGATGGCAAAGAAGCTACTTTTGAAAATATTGATGCAGAAGTTGCCAAAGCCATTAATGGTTTAGGCAGTGCACCCATAGTTATTTTAACTACTTCTATTGCATCGCCATCATCTAAAGATGTAATTAACCAGTTCATTGCCAAACACCCTGGCTCACGTCAGGTAACTTATGATGCTATATCATATAGTGGTATGTTATTGGCTAATGAGGCTACTTATGGTAAAAGAGCTATTCCTTCTTATAAATTTGATAATGCAAAAGTAATTGTAAGCCTTGGTGCTGATTTCTTAGGCACTTGGTTAAGCCCAATTGAATTTGCTAAGCAATATGCTAAGAACAGAAAAATTAATGAAAAGGCTCCTACTTTAAGCAAGCACTATCAATTTGAAAGTATTGCCAGCTTAACAGGTTCAAATGCTGATGAAAGATTTTTACACCGTCCATCTGAAACCGGAGCAGTAGCTGTTGCATTATTAAATGCTATCAACGGGCAGTCTATTAACTTAAGTGATGCAGCTTTAAAAGAAGGCGTGAAAAAAGCTGCTGCAGATTTAGTTGCCAACAAAGGCAATGCTTTGGTTGTAAGTGGCAGCAATGATGTAAATGTTCAAATTATAGTAAATGCCATTAATGAGGCTTTGCAGTCAGGTGGTAAAACCATTGATTGGTCAAGCACCTATAACACCTACCAGGGCATTGATACAGATTTTGCCCGTTTGGTTGAAGATATGAATGCCGGAAACGTTGGTGCCTTATTAATTGTGGGTGCAAATCCTGCATATACATGGTTTGATAGTGCCCGCTTTGTTGCCGGAATGAAAAAATTAAAATTTGCAGTTTCATTCAATCCTAAAAATGATGAAACAACGCAATTGTGTAAATATGTTATTCCTAACCACCACTTCTTAGAAAGTTGGGGTGATGCAGAACCCAAAACTGGTTATTATTCTTTAATGCAGCCCACTATTTATCCATTGTTCAAAACTCGCCAATGGCAAGATAGTTTGTTAAAATGGAGTGGTGCTTCAACTGATTACTTGGGGTATTTAAAAACCTTTTGGAGTGCTAAAGCAGGTGGTGAAACTGGTTGGGAGAAAGCCATGCAAGATGGCGTTTTAAATCCTGCAGCTACCCCTGCATCAATTGGCGCAGCATTTAATAGTGGTGCTGTAAATGGGGCTTTAGCTGCGATTGCTGCCTACAAAAAAGGTGGAAAAGTGGAAGTGGTATTGTATCAAAAAGTAAGTATGGGAGCCGGCCAAACAGCTTCAAACCCATGGTTACAAGAAATGCCCGATCCGGTTACCCGCGCTACTTGGGATAACTATATTATGATTTCACCTGCAATGGCAAGAACCTTATTAGGCATTGATTTAAACATTGCTCGTGAAGCAGATAATTATGAAGTTACGCCTGAGAAGCCTGTTGTAAAAGTTACCGCTAATGGTAAGTCTTACTCTTTACCGGTATTAATAATTCCCGGTGTTCATCCTGATACAGTGGGTATTGCGTTAGGATATGGTCGTACCAAAGAAATTGGTAAGGCTGCAGATGGTGTTGGTCAAAATGTATTCCCATTAGCCAGCATGAGTGGAGCTACTTTAAGCTTTGCCGCTATTGATGCAACTGTTGAAAAAACAGGCACTACTTATCCGGTTGCTTTAATGCAAACCCACAATGTGTACGATACCCCACAAGGGAAGCGTACTGAGGTTATGAAAGAATTAACCTTAAGTGAATTCAAGAAAGATCCGGAAGAAATTATAAATGACCGTCAAAAAGAATTAGCTCCATTTGGCGGATTGAAAAACTTTGAAAAAGAGGGTACAATCTATCCTTATTATGATAAGCCGGGTATTCACTGGGGCATGAATATAGACCTTAATGCTTGTACCGGTTGTGGTGCCTGCGTTATAGCTTGCCACGCTGAAAACAATGTACCAGTTGTAGGGAAACCTGAAGTATTGCGTTTCCATGATATGCACTGGTTAAGGATTGACCGTTATTATAGTGGTAATCCTGACAATCCTAAAGTGGTATTCCAACCCATGATGTGCCAGCAGTGTGATAACGCTCCTTGCGAAAACGTTTGTCCTGTAGGAGCTACCAACCACAGCAGCGAAGGTTTAAACCAAATGGCTTATAACCGTTGTATTGGTACTCGTTATTGTGCAAACAACTGTCCTTATAAAGTACGTCGTTTTAACTGGGCAGATTATACCGGAGCTGATAGCTTCCCCGATAACCAAAAAGGTATTGTAAATGATGTAGTATTAATGATGAACGACGGCTTAACCCGCATGGTGTTAAATCCTGATGTTACTGTACGTTCTCGTGGTGTAATGGAAAAATGTTCATTCTGCGTACAACGTTTACAAGAGGGTAAGTTAAAAGCTAAGAAAGAAAGTCGTCCATTAATTACAGGTGAAGACAATAAATGGGATTTAAAAACTGCTTGTCAGCAAGCTTGTCCTACCGATGCCATAGTATTTGGTAATGTAAACGATTCACACAGTGCCATTACAATTACCCGTAAGGAGAATGAGTTAAGATTATTTAAGTCGTTAGAGCAGCTGCACGTGTTACCCAATGTTACTTACTTAGCAAAAGTTCGTAATGTAGAAGAGGTAGCAGAAAAAGCAGAAGGATAAAATAAATTGAGCAGAAAGAGAAGTATACTTTGAAAATGTAAACACAGTTTCTTAAACATTTAAGAAACGCAAAACAGTAAGAAGCAATGCATTTAAAGTACGAATCACAGTTAAGAGAGCCGTTAGTAAATGGCAGGAAAACCTACCATGATGTTACGGAAGAAATTATTCGCCCTATAGAAGCGAAACCGGGTAAGCTTTGGTATGTAGGATTTTATATTGCCGTAGCATTATTGCTTTTTGGCGTATACAGTGTTTACCGCGATGTTACCTATGGTATTGGTCAATGGAACCTGAATAAAACTGTAGGATGGGGTTGGGATATTACCAACTTTGTATGGTGGGTAGGTATTGGTCACGCCGGAACATTGATTTCTGCAATTTTATTGCTATTCCGCCAGGGTTGGCGTACCGGTGTAAACCGTGCTGCTGAAGCCATGACCATTTTTGCGGTAATGTGTGCTGGGCAATTTCCCATTTTCCACATGGGCCGTGTATGGTTAGCTTTCTTCATTATGCCTTATCCCAATACAAGAGGACCGGTATGGGTAAACTTTAACTCGCCATTGTTGTGGGACGTGTTTGCGATTTCAACTTACTTTACCGTTTCTGTATTGTTCTGGTATAGTGGTTTAATTCCTGATATGGCTACCGTTCGCGACAGAGCAAAGACTAAATTACGCAAACTATTATATGGCGTTGCTGCCTTTGGCTGGACTGGATCAACCAAACACTGGCAAAGAATTGAATCTTTATCATTGGTATTGGCCGGTTTGGCTACACCGCTGGTACTTTCAGTACACACCATAGTATCTATGGACTTTGCCACTTCTGTTATTCCCGGCTGGCATACTACTATCTTCCCGCCCTATTTTGTGGCTGGTGCGGTGTTCTCAGGTTTCGCAATGACACAGTCATTATTGTTGGTGGTAAGAAAAGTATATCATTTGGAAGATTATATTACTATAGGCCACATTGAAGCCATGAATAAAATTATTGTGCTTACCGGTTCAATAGTAGGGGTGGCTTATTTAACCGAATTGTTCATGGGTTGGTATAGCCAAAGTAAATATGAAGGTTACACTTTCTGGTACAGCCGTGCCAACCTATTCAGCCCTTATGGATGGAGCTATTGGGGTATGATGACTTGTAACGTTTTAACCCCACAAATTTTCTGGCTACGCAAAGCAAGAAGAAACTTATTTATCACCTTCTTCATTTCAGTATTAGTAAATGTGGGTATGTGGTTTGAGCGCTTTGTAATTATTGTTACCTCTATTTACAGAGACTACTTACCTTCATCATGGTCTGTTTATTATAGTCCCTCTATTTGGGAAATTGGTTTCTACTTAGGAACATTTGGTTTATTCTTTACATGCTTCTTCTTGTTTAGTAAATATGCTCCGGTTATTGCGGTACATGAAATTAAGTATGTATTGAAAACTACCGGAGAAAGCTACAAGAATGAAATGGGAGCTATTGAGCGTGAACCGGTAGAAGAATTTGCACATGAATATGCGCACTAATTGAAAGAATTGCTGATAGAAAAATTAATTGACGACCTAAATTAATTATATGGCTAAAAAGAAATTTGTTGTAGGCTGTTTTGATAATGAGGAAGTTTTATTTCCGGCTGTAAAAAAAGTACGTACTGCTGGATATAAAATAAGAGATGTATATACGCCTTTTCCTGTTCATGGTTTAGACCATGCATTAGGACTGAGAGAAACCAGTTTACATACTGCAGGTTTCATTTACGGTATTACCGGAACTGCTACTGCATTAGGTGGTATAAGCTGGATTTTGACCTACGATTGGCCTTTAAATATTGGTGGTAAGCCACATTTTGCCCTGCCTGCCTGGATACCGATTACTTTCGAGTTAACCGTATTGTTTGCGGCAGTAGGAATGGTATACACCTTCTGTTATTTATGCCAACTAGCTCCTTTTGTAAAAAAACATCACTTCCATCCACGTGCCACTGACGATTTATTTGTAATGGTAATTGAGTGTACTGATAAAACCAATGTTGATGATTTGAAAGGTTTTTTATCGAGTAATGGCGCTATTGAAGTAAATGAACAAATAGCTGAAGAAGGCTGGTGGTGGGGTCGTTATGATAAAGACGACGAAAAAACATTAGAAAAAGAAATAGTTGCTGCTTAAAATAATTATTGAACTGATTTACAATGAAAAAACTATCTATTTTAGTCGTTTTGTTTGCTACAACTGCTGTTTTAATTAGCTGTAGCGATATTAAGCGTAAGCCCAATCGCATTTATATGCCCGATATGTTTTATAGCCGTGCCTATCAAACTTATTCCGATCATAGTAATTTAACAAAAGAAGGAGTATTTTACAATGAAAAGCCAGTTGCAGGTACCATTGCTCGTGGAGAGGATATGCCTTTCCCTTTATCGAAAGATGCACCGGGTGACACAACCAATTATGCAGCTTCAAAACTTATAAAAAGCCCAATTGATAGCTTAACCCAACAACAATACGTAGAAACAGAACGATTGTTTTTAATTAATTGTGCTATTTGTCATGGTCCTAAATTAGATGGCAACGGCCCATTGTATAAAGGAGGCGAAGGCCCTTATCCTGCTAAGCCAGCTC
Organism: Hydrotalea sp.; assembly: GCF_049968455.1. NCBI lineage: Bacteria > Pseudomonadati > Bacteroidota > Chitinophagia > Chitinophagales > Chitinophagaceae > Hydrotalea > Hydrotalea sp. The sequence goes on from NZ_JBMFQT010000011.1 coordinate 66,334, forward strand.
AATTAGTAGGAGACGCTAAATATGAAGCAATGCCTGAAGGCCAAATGTTTTATTCAGTGGAATATGGCAAAAACTTAATGGGAAGTTATGCTTCACAATTAAGCAGACAGCAGCGCTGGCAAATTATTCGTTATATTAAAATGAAACAAGCTGAAGCAAAAGCTAATAGTGCAACGGCTAGCAAATAATGGCAATAACTAATACTGCATCTAACTAACAATAAATGAATTATCATGGCAGAACACACATTAGATTTTAAAGAGCAATTCGAAATTCCTTCAGGCATGAAAAAATGGTCATTAGCCTTAATTATTGTTGGGCTTTTGACATTCCTTATCGGATTGTTTACCAAAGGAACAGGAACGGAAGAAGAGAAAGCTGTATTCTTAGGTACTTTAATGTATAATACTATATTTTGGACCTTGATTTGTAATGCTTCCATGTTCTTTATTTGTGCCACAACATTGGCAATGGGTGGTTGGCAAATGACTTTTAGGCGCGTTGCAGAAGCTATTTCAACATTAGTACCCATATTCGGTGCTATTACACTTGTAATTTTATTTTATGTTATTGCTACAGGCAACCATGAAATTTATCATTGGTTAGATAGCAAACAAGTGGCTGCCGACGAGGTTTTAAAAGGTAAATCAGGTTTCTTAAATGTAAAATTCTTTATTGTTTGGTCAATTTTAGCAGTAGGGTTATGGAGTTTATTAGGTTGGAGAATGCGTAAAATAAGTAGTGAGGCTGATATTGAATCTATGGATTTTAATTCGGGAAGTGCATATGTATGGAAAAATACTGTTACTGCAAGTTTATTTATTGTGTGGTTTGCTTTAACAATTGGTTCAACTTTACCTTGGCTATGGTTAATGAGTATTGATGCACACTGGTACAGCACTTTGTACAGCTGGTATGTATTTGCAAGTTCATTTGTAGCTGGTGTAGCCCTAATTACCTTGTGGGTAATTTATTTAAAAAACAAAGGTTATTTAGAATATACCAATCAAGAACATTTGCATGATTTGGGTAAATTTATTTTTGCATTTTCCATCTTTTGGACTTATTTATGGTTTTCTCAATACATGCTTATTTGGTATTCGAATCAGCCGGAAGAAACCGTTTATTTCAAAGGAAGAGTGCAAGGACCCTTTAAAGGCATCTTTTTCTTAAACATAATTATCAACTTTGTTTGTCCGCTTTTAATTTTGATGAAGCGTTCTTCTAAAAGAAATTATACATTAATGACATTCATGGCTGTATTAATTCTGTTTGGACACTGGATAGATTTTTACCAAATGGTAATGCCCGGCATTAGTAAAGAGCATGTTTCTTTAAGTTGGTTTGATTTTGGAATATTGGCCTTATTCGTTGGTTTAATGATACATTTTGTTGGAAGAGCTTTGGCATCAAAACCATTAATAGCCAAATACAATCCTTTCTTAAAAGAAAGTATTGTGCACCATACATAAAATTGAACTTTGTTTTGAAATTGAATGAAATTTTAATTGTAGTGTTATGACTATGTTTTTAACGATAGCAGTAATTGTTTTGTTTTTCTTGGTAATTTTTCAAATTGCCAAAGCCAGCGAATATGTTGGTATATTGAAAGGTGAAAAGGAGTCTAGGAAACAAGCCAACAAGATCAATGGCTTTTTCATGATAGCCTTTTTAGTACTGGGCCTTATAGGATTATATTGGTGTAACGAGTTATTGTTCAAAAAAACATTACTGGTTCATCCTTCTGCTAGTGTTCAGGGTGAAAAGGTAGATTCAATTCTATGGCTTACACTAATAATAACCGGAGCAGTTTTTTTGGCTACTCAAATATTGTTATTTTGGTTTTCCTTCCGTTATCAAGAAAAAGAAAACAATAAATCATATTTCTTTCCACATAATAGTAAATTAGAATTTATTTGGACAGTAGTTCCGGCTATCGTTTTAACCATTCTTATTATTATTGGCTTACGCGATTGGTTTTATTTTACCGGCGATGCTCCTAAAAATGCAATGCAGGTTGAAATTACCGGAAAACAATTTGGATGGATATTCAGATATCCGGGCGCTGATGGTATTTTAGGAAAGAAATACTATAAAGAAATTGATCCAGCTACCAATTCCTTAGGTTTAGTTTGGAAAAATGATCCTACCTATAATTTAAAAGATGATCCAGCTACCCACGATGATATCGTAATGGAGCAAACCTTGTATTTAGTTAAAGATAAACCTGTTAAATTCATTATTGGATCAAGAGATGTAATACATGATGTGGGCTTGCCTCAGTTTCGTTTAAAAATGGATGCTGTACCGGGTATACCTACTACCATGTGGTTAACACCTAAATATACTACAGATGAAATGCGTAAAATAACTAATAATCCCAATTTTGATTATGAGATTGCTTGTGATCAATTATGTGGCAATGGCCATTACTCAATGAAAGGGATTATAAAAGTTGTAACGCAAGAAGAATTTGATATTTGGATGGCTAAACAAAAACCTTATTATTATTTGGCTTTCCCTGACCAAGACCCAGATAATAAAAAGGCTACAGATAGTACTGCTAAGCAACCAACCATGGCTGCAAGTAAAATTTTAAATAAAGCAGTTGCCAAAAATTAACTATTTTATAAACCGAACTGTTTGATTTGTTGTTAAAGAAGAACTTTTAAAATTATAAAGTTATGAGTAACGAAATTGCATTGGGGGCAGGTGCCGGACTAACGACCGAATTGGCACACGAACATCATGAACATCATGACCACCATCAGTCATTTTTAACCAAATATGTATTTAGTACTGACCATAAAATGATTTCTAAGCAATTCCTGATAACAGGTATTGTTTGGGCATTTATTGGTGGATTGATGAGTGTGTTGTTCCGTTTACAACTAGGATATCCTGATGCGCATTTTTATTGGTTACAAGATGTATTAGGTAAATTCTGGGTAGACGATGGTCGCATAACACCTCAAGCCTATTATGCATTGGTTACTATTCACGGAACTGTAATGATCTTCTTCGTACTTACAGCCGGATTAAGTGGAACCTTCGCCAATTTCTTAATTCCTTTGCAAATTGGAGCTCGTGATATGGCCTCTCCATTTATGAATATGCTTTCCTACTGGTTTTTTGCTGCCGGTGGTTTGGTAATGCTTTCTTCTTTATTTGTACAAACTGGTCCGTTCAGTGGTGGATGGGTTGCTTATGCACCTTTAAGTGCAGTTCGTGATGCTTCACCAGGTTCAAAAACCGGTATGGATTTATGGTTAATTGCCATGATTTTATTTGTGGTTTCTTCATTAATGGGCGGATTGAACTATGTGGCTACAGTATTAAATATGCGTACTAAAGGTATGAGTATGACGCGCCTTCCTTTAAGTATTTGGGCTTTATTCTTTACTGCTGTTATCGGTATTCTTTCTTTCCCTGTATTGTTCTCTGGCTTTATTTTGTTAATATTCGATAGAAATTTCGGTACCAGTTTCTACTTGTCTGATATTTACATAAATGGTGTAGGTGCATTACCTAATGAAGGCGGTACAGCCATTCTATATCAACACTTGTTTTGGTTCTTAGGTCATCCTGAAGTATATATTGTATTATTACCTGCTATGGGTATGGCTTCAGAAATTATGTCGGTAAATTCAAGAAAACCAATTTTTGGTTACATGGCAATGATTGGTTCTTTATTTGCCATTTGTATTCTTTCCTTCATGGTATGGGCACACCACATGTTTGTATCTGGTTTAAATCCTTTTGTTGGCTCTATATTTGTTTTACTTACTTTATTAATCGCTGTTCCTTCGTCTATTAAAGTATTTAACTGGTTAACAACTTTATGGCGCGGTAATATTCGCTTTACACCAGGTATGTTATTTACCATTGGTTTCGTAAGCTTATTTATTTCAGGTGGCTTAACAGGTATTTGGCTTGGTAATTCAGCTATTGATATTCACCTGCATGATACCTATTTCGTTATTGCACACTTTCACTTAGTAATGGGTGTGGCTTCTATGTTCGGTATGTTTGCCGGAATTTACCACTGGTTCCCCAAAATGTATGGTCGCTACATGAATAATACTCTGGCTTATATCCATTTTTGGATTACATTGGTTGGTGCCTATTTAATTTTCTGGCCCATGCACTACGAGGGATTAGCAGGTATGCCACGTCGTTATTACGATTACAGCAGCTGGGAAAGCTTTAAACAATTTGCAGAATTAAATCGCTTTATCAGTACCGTTGTAATTATCACTTTTGCTACTCAAATTCTGTTTATTTTCAACTTCTTCTATTCTATATTCAAAGGAAGAGTGGTTAAAGATAAAAATCCATGGGGTGCAACTACATTAGAATGGACTACGCCGATTAGACCTGGACATGGTAACTGGGAAGGAGAAATTCCTGAAGTACATCGTTGGGCTTATGACTACAATAAGGATGGTAGAGAGTTTATTCCTCAAACCGAGCCTATTGGTGCCGATGAAACGGAGCATCATTAATTATTTAACCAATGTGAAGTATATATCTCAGCTTCACTTAAAATAGGTGCAATGCCCTGAGATATCAGGGCATTGATTTTTAGTAAAATGAACATGACAAAAACCATTGATACTTCTTCTTCTGTTTCTTTTGCCATTGTAGCGAAAGTGAAGGATTATTTTCAGTTAATGAAATTTACCCTAAGCTTTACTGTGGTTTTTTCATGTGTTATTTGCTATTTAATGGCACCAAAAGTGGTAGAGTATAATTGGTTAATGATTATTCTACTTTTTATAGCCGGTTTGCTAATTACAGGTAGTGCCAATGCCATTAATCAGGCTGTTGAAAAGGATACAGACGCCGTAATGAAACGTACGGCAAAACGACCAGTGGCCAGTGGTCGTATGAGTGCGGAAGAAGCTTTTTACTTTGCCGCCATTACTGGCATTATTGGTGTATTAATGATGTGGTATTTTTTCAATTTGTCTTCAGCCCTATTATCAGCATTTAGTTTGTTTTTGTATGCCTTTATATACACCCCATTAAAAAAAATTAATTCTATAGCAGTATTAATTGGAGGCGTGCCGGGTGCATTACCTTGTTTAATTGGCTGGGTTGCAGGGCAAGACAACTTTTCAGCAGGAGGATGGGTATTATTTGCTATTCAATTTTTATGGCAGTTTCCACATTTTTGGGCAATTGCCTGGGTAGCTCATAATGACTATTCAAAAGCCGGATTTAAATTATTACCCAATGAAACGGGGCCTACAAAATTTACTGCCTTACAAACAATAATGTACAGTGTTTTAATGGTGCCTGTAGGGTTATTGCCTGCTTATTTAAACATGAGCGGGCAGGTAAGTATGTGGATATTGTTGGCTTGTAATCTTTTCATGGTTATTCAATCCATTCGTTTATATAAAGAAATGACTGTAAAAGCTGCGCGTAGAGTAATGTTTAGCAGCTACATTTATTTGCCCATTGTATTATTTGCTTTATTAGCCAATAAAATACCTGGGGTTTAATATTTAAAACAATTTTTTTAAATAGAAAGTAATGATGGCAGTAACAGAAACAACGAACAAAAGCAAGAAAATTCATCCACATAAATTTTTATTGTGGATTAGTATTGGAAGCATTTGTATGATGTTTGCAGGCCTTACCAGTGCATATATTGTAAAGCGTAATCAAGCTAATTGGGAAGAAGTTCCTTTGTCGCCCATATTTCTTTATTCAACCATAGTAATTCTTATTAGCAGCCTTACTATGTATTTATCCTACAAAGCATTTAAAAGTAGGGAAATGCAACAGTATAAAAGACTAATAACAGTGACTGCGGCATTGGGAGTGCTTTTTGCTGTATTGCAATATTTGGGTTTTAGAGCCATGGCCAATCATGGAATTTTGTTATTAGGACCCGGAAGTAATGCTGCTGCATCATTTTTGGTGGTAATTATTGGTTTACACGTAGTGCATGTATTGGGAGGTGTTGTTGCGCTTTTGGTTACTTTTTTCCGAGCATTTCGTACTCGTGTAAAATCATATAGCACTATGCCTATAGAACTGGTAAGTACTTATTGGCATTTTGTAGATATACTTTGGATTTATTTATATTTATTTCTATATTTTTCCAGATAAGTAGTTTAAAAATTATGCACTTTATGCATTTTTTTTAAACATTAGCTAATAAATTTGCGAACGTAATTAATGAACCAACATGTCAACAACAACAGCAACTGCAACAACTAAATGGTGGAGTGGCGGAAGAAGCCCCTTCAATGTAGAGTACGGAAAAATAATGATGTGGTATTTTTTAATGAGTGATGCATTTACTTTTGGTGCATTGCTTATATCTTACGGTACCACTCGTTTTGCTACACAAGGCTGGCCCGACCCAAACCATGTGTTTAATTCGTTTCCCGGCTTAGGCAGTGGGTATCCGCTATTATTTGTAAGCTTAATGACATTTATTTTGATTTTAAGTTCTGTAACTATGGTATTAGCTGTGCAGGCTGGTCAAAATATGAATAAACGTGCGGTGGTATCAAACTTAATTTTTACCATCATTGGTGGTTTGGCTTTCTTGGGTTGTCAAGCTTGGGAATGGACGCACTTGCATCATGAAGGTGCTTGGTGGGGCCGTAATCCATTCTTAAATGCAGATGGAACACAATCTACAACTAACTTTACAAACTTCTTTTTTACTATTACCGGCTTTCACGGATTTCATGTATTTAGTGGTGTTGTTATCAATGTAATAATGCTTATTATGACTTTAAACAATACCTTTGAAAAGCGTGGTCATTATTTAATGATTGAAAAAGCAGGATTATACTGGCACTTTGTAGATTTAGTGTGGGTATTTGTATTCACCTGTTTTTATTTGGTTTAAAGTATAATTCATTGGGTTATTTAACAGTCAATCACTATCTAAAATATTTTATATGCAAGATTTAAGGGTATTAGACGATGCACATGCAAAAGCTGCTCGTAAAGAGGTTTATAGGGTTACTATTATATTAAGTATATTAACCGTTGTTGAATTGGCTTTAGGTTTTTCCATGGTGAATATGTCAGAACAAAGTTTTTCAAGACATTTAATAAAAGGTATCATTTTGATATTAATGTTGGCTAAAGCCTTTTACATAGTTGCTTATTTTATGCACTTAAAGCATGAATTAAGAAATATGATTATGACTATTGTGTTGCCATTGGGCTTATTTGTTTGGTTTATAATTGCGTTTTTAGCAGATGGTAATTCCTTCCGTGAGTTGAGAAATAAATATGCTCCTTATGATCAGGAGAGCAATATACCTGTAAAACAAAATCAGCACAGTGAACAAGAAAAAGGTACTATTGAACTGAAAAAAGCAGTAGAATAGTAGAGTAATAGCATTATATTTTTTGTTATACTTTTAACAAGTGTTTTAGCAACCATTGTAATATTACAATGGTTGTTTTAATTTACAATACTAAATTTGCAGGATGAATAAGAAGGCCATATTGGCGCTATTAATTGCAATTTTAATTCCCGTAGTTAGTTATGTGTTATTAAAGTCATATAGCGATAAAGCAACTATTATGCCGCGTAAATTGCTGCTTGATAGTGTAAGTACCCGTATTGTTAAAGGGAAAGAGGTAACAGACAGTTTTTGGCATCGTACAGCAAATATTACATTGGTGAATCAGTTGGGTGATACCGTTAGTTTGTACGATAGGCCCGGCAAAATAATTGTAATGGATTTCTTTTTTACGCGTTGCCCTAATCCATGCCCTACATTGACACGCAATATGCGCAAATTGCAACAATCATTTTCAAATTATGAACAAGGTAGACGAGTGGTAGATTCTTCTATTGTGCAATTCATATCATTTTCTGTAGATCCTGATAGAGATAGTGTAGCAGCATTAAAAGCTTATGCTAATCAATATGGTGTTAATCCCGACAATTGGTGGATGCTCACCGGCCCCAAAAAAACTATTTACGATTTTGCTTTTAATGAATTAAAGATTGCATTAATTGATGGCCACAATGTAGATACTGCATTTTTACATACTCCCTCATTTATACTTTTAGATAGAAATTATGTAGTACGTGGTTTGTATGATGGAAGAGACTCTGTTGAATTAAGCAAACTTGCTCGTGATGTTGGGTTATTAATGTTGGAAAAAGACAAAGGAGAAAAAAGTGAGGTATTTGCCTCCATTGTTGCTTTAAAGTGGTTATGGGTAATTATCGTGTTACTAATTATTGGCTTCATCTTTATTTTAACACGTAAGCCTGGTCAAATACCTAAACAAAATAATTAATTGGTTGTTATTTCAAATTCAAATCCCTGTTTAATTTTTATGTTAACTGCAGTTATAAAGAAAAATGATACACAAGCTAAATGGCTTATTGGTATTTTTTCGTTTGTTGTTTTTACTGTGATCATCATATTAAGTAATTTCAAACTGAATTTGAATCTTGGTTTTAACGTACACATATTTGCCACCTTTAATGCCATAATTAATACCATCATAGCAATACTATTAGTAGTTGCATTAATTGCGGTTAAAAGTAAAAAATATGCCTTACATAAAAATTTAATGCTTTTAGCGTTGATCTTTTCTATTTTGTTTTTGGTGAGTTATATTGCTCATCATTTATTGGCCGGCGAAACTAAATTTGGTGGAACAGGCACCATTAAAGTAATTTATTTAATTATTTTATTTACCCATATATTTTTAGCAGCAATTATTTTACCCTTTATATTATTTACTGCTTACAGAGCGTTAACTGCTGAATTTTCTTTACACAAAAAAATTGCTCGGTACACTTGGCCATTGTGGATGTATGTGGCTATTACTGGTCCTATTGTTTACTTATTTATAAGCCCTTATTATAAATAGTAGTTTATAACTTATTCAATGGCCAATTCTTTTGAAGGATCCCAAAATATAGTGTTGAAACTCACAATGCAATCATTATGTATGGTAATACCTTCCAATTCCAGTAATTCTTGCATTTGATTAGGGGTTTCGAAATGAGCTTTTCCGCTTAGTTGCCCATTTCTGTTAACCACACGATGAGCCGGTACATTTGGTAAATGATGTGCATTATTTAAAGCCCAACCCACCATTCTGGCACTCATTTTGGTTCCTAAAAATTTAGCAATGGCACCATAACTGGTAACCCTTCCAAATGGAATTAAGGCTACTACAGCATACACTTGTTCAAAAAACGAAGCATCTTTTTTACCGCTGGGTAATATTTTTTTAATGGGAGCCATCACTAATTAGGAAGCTTTGAGAGAATTACTGGAGGATTCATTATTAGATGCTTCTAATAAATTCGAACGCTTGGGTTCAGGAACATTTTCATAGTCATATGGGCAATGCCGACACCCATATCCGCAACAATATCCTTTTTCCAGATGAAATTTTTCGGTTAATACCATAAAGCCTTGTTCATCGTAATAAAAATCAACTCCTTCAATCAGTGCCATGTAATTCAATTAATTTTTTTAATTCAACATCTTTTTCTATTGGCAATGTATGGTTTAGCTTAAACGCCAAAAAATGAATACGGTTACTTTGTGCAATATCTAATTGTTCATAATGGGTTTTTATAGTATGCTCGGGTAATAAATTCGGATCGGCATATAAGTTATCATAATCTTGTAACAATTCTAAACCAAATAGGTTGATAACAGTTTTTGTAAATTGGTACATGTTAGGACTATCTGTTTTTAAATGTACCACTCCATTCGGTTGCAAAATTTGTTGATATAATCGTAAAAAACGAGGATGGGTTAAACGTTTTTTTGCTTTTGACAATCGCAGTTGAGGATCGGGAAAAGTAATCCAAATGGCAGCAACGCTATTAGGTAAAAAATATTGTTGAATTTGTTCAATAGGGGTTCTTAAAAAAGCAACATTATGCAACCCTTCATTCAAAGCGGTGAGTGCACCCCGCCAAATTCGGTTACCTTTAATATCAACGCCAATATGATTGTTTTCAGAGTGAAGCCTCGCCAGTCCCACGGTATATTCACCTTTACCACAAGCTAATTCCAATACCAACGGGTGCTGATTATTGAAGTGTGTGACCCATTTGTGAGCCATATTTTCAGGCATTTCAAACACATTGGGAAAGGTTTTAATTTCCTGAAATCGTTGTAATTTTTTATGTGCCATGTTATACAACAAAAATAACGTGCTGTATTGAAATTGTATTAAACTACATTAAAAAATATGAGTCTTATTGCAATTGCTCTGTAGAAAGCAGACTTTTACTGTTTTAAATTAATAGCTAAGTATGCATGCTAATTTTAGTGAACCTATAAAACCGGCTTTTTTATTTTCGGATAATTCATCGGTTAAAAGTAATATTAATGTTAAGCCTTTTGTTATATGGTTAACAGGATTAAGTGGTGCAGGAAAAACAACTTTAGCTAATGAATGTAGCAGATTACTTAAACTTTATGAAATATCTGTAGTTGTGTTAGATGGAGATGTGGTAAGAAAAGGATTATGTAATGATTTAGGTTATTCGCAAAAAGACAGGGATGAAAATATAAGACGTATAGCAGAAGTTGCCAAAATATTAGTGCAATCCGGTATTGTTGTCATTGTAGCTTCAATTGCGCCACTAGAAACAGAAAGACAATTGGCCGCTCAAATTGTTGGGAATGACTTATTTATTGAAGTGTATGTACATGCTACAATTGAAACTTGTATGAAACGAGATCCGAAAGGCTTATACAAAAAAGCATTGGCGGGTGAAATAAAAAATTTTACAGGTATTGATGCTCCTTATGATATACCGAAACAACCTGATGCTCAAATAAATACAGAGCAAATTTCAGTGAATGAAGCCGGAGTAATGCTATTACAATTTTTAGAAAAAAATAAATGGATAAAGAATGGCTTTACTGCATAAAAAAGTGACGGTGCGTTGGTTGTTGGTAATAATATGGCTAGGTGTTTTAATTACTGTAGTTTTTGGTGCTTTGGTTAGGCATCAGTTATTGGGAGGTAAAAAATTAGGTGTTGTGGGTGTGTGGGCAGTAAAAGTAGCAGCATATCCTAAAGAAGTGAAAGATGCAGTTCAAGATTTATTTGGGTTTAATCAGCAAATTCTTCCAAATAAAAATACCAACATTAAAGGCTTGGTATATTTTATCCCTCAAAAAGATACTGCTGCTTTATTAACAACAGTATATAATCCCCAATACAGTCAAACAGCCATTCAACTCATTAATTTAAATAATGGAACTATTGTGCATCAATGGCTGCCTCCTTTAAAAGCAATTCGTTCAGCTACACATAATCAAAATCCTTTTTTTTATTCTAACATTCTAAATGCAACCAGAGCCCGTGCATTGCACCCATTACTATTACCCGATGGAAGTGTAATAGCAAAAATTAATGAAGGCCCTTTGTTTAGGTTAGATACCAATAACCATTTATTGTGGTTGATTGATGGAGTGTTTCACCATTCAACCGAAATAGATGCTGATGGAAATATTTGGACACCTACTGTTTTGGACACCTCTTTTATACCGGAATCATTAGCCAATAAAAACAGAAATGATGCCATTGCTTGTATTTCGCCACAGGGAAAAGTATTATTGAAAGAATCGGTTGCACAGATATTAATGGATAATGGTTATAAAGCTTTGTTGTTGGGGACATCGGAAATTGAAGAAGATCCTTTGCACTTAAATGAAATTAAGCCGGCATTATATAGCAGCAAATATTGGCAAAAAGGCGATTTGCTGATTAGCCTTCGCCATAAAAGTACCGTGTTTTTATACCGACTATCTACACACAAAATTATTTGGTTAAAAACCGGCCCTTGGTTAAATCAGCATTGCCCCGATTTTGTTGACAGTACTCACATTAGTGTATTTGGCAACAATATTATTAGAACATTTGCTTTAGGCGGCGATAAGCTATTTAAAAAAAACAATGAAGTGTATTTGTACAACTTTGCTAATGATAGTATTACAAAACCCTTTTCAAAAGTATTCAGCGAAAAAAGTATTGGAACATTAACGGAAGGAAGAGCAAAAATTTTACCTAACGGTACTGCCTTTGTGGAAGAAACCAATTTTGGCAGAGCATTTCGTGTAAGCCCTACTAATGTTCTTTGGGAATTCAAATATCCAATTGATGACACACATATCAGTATGTTATCGTGGGGGCGTTATCTGTTTAAAAAAGGCGAAGGAAAATATAACTATTGTGAAAACTAAATTTTAGGCATATGCTTAACTACATTGGGCCGGGTATGGACGGCGGAGCATTATCGGTAATAATTGGAATTTTAATATCCTTTTTTATGGCATTGTTTGCTATTGTTTGGTATCCTATAAAACGCCTGATTAAGAAATTCAAAGGGAAATCTAACACCGATAACACAACCCATACAACCACTAAATGAACGATTTTGTATTATTCCTATGGTTTATTGGGCTGTATGCAGCTGCTGAACAATTTCCTTTTGCTCGTTACTTAAAATCTTCTATTCGTTGTTATTCAAAACTTTTTACGGTTTTTGTAAGGTTTGCTAAATGTTCAGATAATTATAAGCAACAATTTATTTTAGGGTATGCTATTCGTTTATTTAAAAATAGCCTTATCCTGCTTTTGTTATTGACAATATTATTAGGTGCCTTTTTGCTTATATTAATGGCTATCAATCAAATTTTTCCCTCTATTCATTGGTTTGCGTATCTCATTAGTTTACGCGCATTTGTAGTTTCAATTATTGCATTCATTGTTTATTATCTAGCTAAAAAAATGTATGTACGACTTCAACTATTCGCTTAGTAGCAAAATATTACATCAAATAGCATTGGGCAATAAAAGCGTAATGGAATTAAGTTTTGATTGGGAAACTGCATTTCAAAAAAATAAATTCGCAAATACTGAAAATGCTGTTATTGTAACAGGCCTTGCACGTAGTGGCACTACCATACTAATGCGTGCACTATATGAAACGGAAAGTTTTACCTGCTTAACCTATAACGATATGCCATTTGTGTTAATGCCGGGAGTATGGAGTAAAATGAAAGTTCAAAAAAACAAAACTGTTGAAGAAAAAGAGAGAGCGCATGCTGATGGAATTATGGTTAGTATTAACAGTCCGGAGGCTTTTGAAGAAATTTTTTGGAAATGTTTTTGTGGGAATGATTATATCCGGAAAAGTTTTTTAGTGCCACATGAACCCAATAATGAAGTGCTTCAAAAATTTCAGTTGTTCATAAAACATGTATTATTAAATTCCAATACTACCAATACTGCTAAACGTTATTTATCAAAAAATAATAATCAATTATTGCGATTGCCGGCGCTAATGGCAAATATGCCACAAGCAACATTTGTTATTCCTTTTCGGTTGCCGGTTGCACATGCCTTTTCTTTATTAAAGCAGCACAAGCATTTTACCCAAATGCAAAAGCAAAATGCCTTTGTGTTAAAATACATGAATTGGTTGGGGCATTATGAATTTGGTTTAGGTCATAAACCATTTATTTGGAATGAACATCAATACAATATTTTGCAACAGCATTCCATTGAAGATATTAATTACTGGCTGTATTGTTGGAAAAACTATTATGAACAAGTTTTAAGCTTAGTAGGGAATAATGCTGTGCCCATTTGTTATGAAGATTTATCTATCCATAATGCCGAGCAATTTCAACACTTATTAAAGCGAATAGAAATCCCAATAAAACAATCAACACTTATATTTAAAAATGCTAATTTTCCTGTTAAAGAAAAAATTGATGATAGTTTATTAAAAGCATGTATGTTTGTCTATGAAGCACTGCGGGACAAAGCCATGCAGGCATGTAAATAAATGTAACGATTGCATTGCGGCACAAAAAAGCCTTCAAAGTAAAAACTCCGAAGGCCCAAATGCACATGAGAATTAGAGAGAGCTGTAGGGGTAGGAGTCGAACCTACACGAGGAAGTTAGCTATAACACAAAGTCCGGTGGTCAACCCCGGTCTTTCTTGCGAAAGGCTCTATGTTACGTTTATCCTTTTGTCCTCACCCCCGAGACGAGAGGGCATGTCTGCCAAAAGTTTCATCACCCCACAGTATAAAGAACTATTTTTGTTATTGACAGCACAATATTAAACAGATTTGCCCATTATTTAAAAATAAATCAACAATATTTTTAAAAATTTAGAAAATGTTCATTATTTTTATTGTTTAATTAAATTTATTTAAAAACCAACTGCAATATGAGCCTTAAATTAAATCTTGACAAACTCGATTTACAAATTATACAGGCAATGATGGAAGATGCTGAAATTTCCTATGCCGATTTAGGGAAAAAGTTATTTGTTTCCGGTGGTACCATCCATGTTCGTATTAAGAAACTAGAGGAACAGAATATTGTGAAAGGAAGAAAGTTGGCAGTAGATTTAAAAGCTTTAGGTTATGACGTAATTGCATTTATAGGAATATATTTAGAAAAAAGTTCGCTATACGATTCAGTTGCCAAAGAATTGCGATCTATTCCTGAAATTGTACGACTGAACTATACAACCGGTAATTATAGTATGTTCGCAGAAATTGTTACGAAAGACATTCAACAACTAAGATTTGTTTTACATGATAAATTGCAAAATATTAAGGGCATTGAACGAACTGAAACCTTTATTTCGTTAGAAGAAAGTTTTAGCCGAAATGTAGTGGTTGACCAATAGTGATTCCATACAATAACAGTTTAAAAAATATCTATGTCCGATTCTTTTAATTTATCTGATGTGTTGCGAATGGTTGGCTTGCATAAATTTAAAATTATTACGGTTGTTGTTTTATCACTCATAATTGCAAGCATCACCTTGCTATTGGTGCCTAAATACTATAAAGCTACTGCCATTGTATTGCCTTCTAATCCTGAATTAGCCGATAAAGAGCGCGCTGCTTACAATAATTTACAACGCTTATATTCTTACTTCGGAAACAATGATGATTTAGATTTATTGTACGGTATGACTAAGTTAGATACGCTGTATTTTCGTTTAACTGATAGTTTTAATTTGGTTAATTATTATGCACTAAATGAAATGAATGCCAGTGTAAATCGTTTTAAGGCCAAACAATTATTGAAAAAAAATATTGAATTTAAAAAGAACGAAAATAATCAACTTGAAATAAGTGTATGGGATAAAAGCAATATAAAAGCTACTGCTATTGCCAATGCTGCCGTTTTATTTTTAAAGCAAAGTGAAGAAAGTTTGTGGTTGAATAATTATGAAAAAACCTATAATGCCATCAAAAATCAAATAATAAATTTGCAGCAACAACTTAGTTTGTTACCTAAGCAAACAAACAATAATGCTAATTCTCAACTAATTATAGAGCAAGCTTATCTGCAACAATTAGTACAATACCAAAAAAATTTAAACGATTTGCAGCTGGCAATACAAAATGTAGCACCAGGGTTGTATGTAGTGCAATATGCTAGGCCTGCTGTTAAGCCCGATAAACCCAAACCCTTATTGGTATTAGTTGCTGTAGCTTGTATTAGTTTTGTTATTGCAACTAGCGCGGTATTGCTTTTTTATAGAAACAAAAGGGAGTAATGCGATTGCTGAATTTACATGTTAAAAATCAGTTTATTGTAATTATACTAACGTGGTTTGCCGCATTGGTTGCAGGTATTGTATTACAACAACCCATCATTTGGATTTTCCCGTTTTTATTATTGGTTATTCAGCCATTAATTAATTTAGTTGTACATCACACACAATATTTGTTTTGGATTTTAATTTGTTTATTGCCTTTGTCAACCGAATGGGGAGTAACTTCATCTTTATCACTCGATTTTCCGGACGAAGCAATAATGATGTTTATAACAGGATTATTTTTTTTTAAGTGGTTATTACAAACAACAGTTATTCCTGCTCATGTATACAAACATCCTTTGTTTTTGCTGTTAGCAATACATATAGCATGGATTGCTTTAGCCTGTATTTATTCTCAAAATATTTTACTATCAGTTAAGTTTTTATTGGCTAAAAGCTGGTTTATTATTCCTTTTGTATTCCTGCCTAATATTTTAGTGTATTCACAACAACAATTAAAAAAGTTAGTATTGTGTTTGTTAATACCCATGCTTTTTGTGGTTATACAAGCTATTTTTAGACATGCTTTGTATGGGTTTAGTTTTGAAGGAATTAAAAAAATGCTTTCTCCTTTTTTTCGGAATCATGTTGATTATTCTGCAATGTTGGTTTGCATAATGCCTATGGCAATAGCCATGTGGATACTAACACCCAATACAAATCAATTAAAAAAATGGTTATTGGTTTCATTAATAGTTATGACAATTGGCCTGGTTCTATCTTATTCACGTGGGGCTTGGTTGGCTGCTGTAATTGGCTTGGGTATGGCAATAATAATTTATAAAAATTTTCTTTGGCCATCATTAATTGTGTTAAGTATTTTACTATTAATAACGGCCTTAAGTTTAGTAATGCAAAAGAAGTATTTGCAATTTGAGCCCGATTATCAACATACCATTTTTCACACCAACTTTGAAGCGCATTTAAAGGCTACTATTGCTATGAAAGATGTATCGAACGCAGAACGAATTTATCGCTGGGTAGCAGGCACTAATATGGTTATTGAAAAGCCCATCATCGGATTTGGTCCCAATAATTTTTACGACTTTTATAAAGGGTATGCTAATAGTGGTTTTAAAACTTGGGTAAGCAGTAATCCTGAGCACTCATCCGTGCACAATTATTTTCTATTAACAGCATTAGAACAAGGTGTGCCAGGCTTATTCATTTTTTTGTGTTTATACATTGCCATGTTGGGATATTCGCAATATTTATATATTCATTTGCAAAGTAAATTTTGGGCAGTTACTGCCTTAACAATAGGCGTAATTATTGCCATATTGGGTACTTTAAATTTTTTGAGCGATTTAATTGAAACCGATAAAATTGGCAGCATATTTTGGTTGTGCTTAGGAATGTTAATGTTAGTTTCAAAACAATTGAAGCTAGAACAGCAATCAATTGCCAATTCTAATACTACCGGGCACATTCAAAATATCGCTTAGGCCGTTGCCCAGTAAATTAAAGCCTACTACCAATAGCATTATGGCAATACCTGGAGCCAAGGCTAATGCAGGTTGATGTGTAATAATAAAATTGTAGTTTTCCTTCATCATCAATCCCCAGCTGGGTTGCGGTGGTTGAATGCCTATACCTAAAAAGCTTAATCCCGCTTCAATCACAATAGCCCCGGCAAAGTTATTTGCTGCAATAACCATTACAGGCGCAGCAATATTGGGTAAAACATGTTTCAATAATATTCGACTATTACTATACCCTAAAACCTTGGCAGCAGTTATATAATCAAGTTGCTTCACTGCCATGGTTTGCCCACGTACCATACGGGCTACATTTACCCACATGGTTAATCCTACCGCAATAAATACTTGCCAAAAACCTTTGCCTAATACCAATGTAACAGCAAAAACCAATAATATGGTAGGAATACTCCAAATTACATTAATTAGCCACATAATGGCTGCATCGGTTTTCCCACCAAAATAGCCTGCCATTAAGCCCAATAAAATGCCTATGGTTAATGAAATTACTACGGCAATTAAACCAACAGCCAAACTTATGCGGGTGCCAATGAGTAAGCGACTTAAGATATCTCTACCTAAAGTATCAGTACCTAAATAAAAAGTTGTTTTTGTTATAAATTGTTTAGGGAGTTCATTTAGCGGAAATTCTATGGGCTGTTCTACGCCATCGCCAACATATTTTTGGGCATATAGTTGGCCATTCTTAGTTGTGTATGACGTAATAGGAATATAATTAAATCTATTGGGCTCTCCATTAAAAAAAAACTTCAAGCTGTTTATAAAACCGCTCGTCTCCTCCTTCGTTTTATGCAAAGGCAATTTTAAAAGTTGAATACTAAAGCCAGGAGGTTTGCTGCCTATTTCGGGTATTATACGATTGGCATTGGTACTACTATCCGGTGCAAGAACATAGGCAAAGATTGCAATAAAGATTGCAATACTAATGATGACAACACCAATACTCATGCTTTTGTGTAGCAACATTAATTGGCCGAAATTTTTTATGTGTTTACCTATTGATGCGGCCATTTTATTGTTTACTTACTAATTTGAAAATTAATTGAAGCAATATAGTTAAACATTTATTTCGGTAATTGGTCTTATTGTTTGTAAAAGTTGGTTTGCCGGTATTATTCACTTAAAATATTGACTAATATGTTACATGCAATTAAAAATTTTTTATTCTTGCCAGTAGTATTATTATCGTTAGTAGTTTTAATTCTTTATGTCGGATTCCCCGAAAAAAAGAAGCGATTTTTGGTAAGAAAATAAATTATACTACCCTTCTACCTTTCCATTCGTAATGCCCAAATTTTCCCAGCCATCCTGCTATAACGGTATAGGTAATATGTAGTGGTTGTAACCAAGGAAACCATTTTAAATGCTGACTTCCAAAAAAGCGGCTAACAGGCCTCATAAAGCTGAGTTCGGCAATCGTTTTTATTAAAACACAAACAATCCAGCAAATCAATAATGGCCAACTTAAAAATACCAGTGCCAAAATGGGTAACACAAGCAGCATAAAATTATAAAGGTACACCAGTACTAAAACCCAAAAAATTGATTTATCATCATACTTGTCTGCCTTGCTGGCCCAACGAATACGTTGATTGAAAAATTCCTTCCAGCTGAATACAGGTTGCGTCAATACAATAGCGTTAGGATGAAATAAATAAGCAATGCTGTTGGGAAAATGCTGTTTAATCTTATTCATTAACAACATATCATCACCGCTGGCAATATGGTTAATGCCTTTAAAACCATTAACGGTATAAAAAGCCGATTTTAAATAGGCTAAGTTAGCACCATTGCACATGCTGTGAATGCCTGCCGATACTGATGCCGCTGTAATACCTTGTAAGCTTAAAAAATCTAAATACTGAAATATACCAAGTAAGGTTGGATGGTAAATAAAACTAACGGGAGCAACAACCAAAACCGGTTTTTTCTCTTCAATGCATTGTGCTAAACTGTGCAACCAATTCGCATTGGCAATACAATCGGCATCCGTAGTAACAATCCAGGTTCCATTGGCTTTTTCTATTGCTTTTTCAATGGCCCATTTTTTATAGGAGTTGTGTTCCGTGGGTACTTCATTGGCTAAAGGCATTAAACGAATATTGCTGTATTGTTGTTGCCATTGTTCCACAATACTTGAAGTTTCATCCGTTGAAAAATCATCAATCACAATTACTTCAAATAAATGTTGCGGGTAGTTTTGTTGTGTAATACTTTGTAAGCAGCTGCCAATATTTGCAGCTTCATTTCGGGCAGGAATAATAATACTGAATTGTGTGGTGGGAATAAATAATGGGTTGAAATTAAATAAGCGTAACTGTAAAAACCATTTTCTGTACAATAAAATTAGCGCTGCATACAATAAAGTTAGTATAGCTGAAATAATAATAAGTATGTAGCTAATCATGATGCTGTAAAGAAACAATTTTATTTACAAATAGCTTGTGCTATGTATGCTGCATTTTTTTCTTTTAGTAATTGATGGCCGCTGTCCAATTCTTCAATTGTAACCCAAGTCTCAATTCCTTTTTTAAACAACCGGCCATACTTTGCCCTAATTACCCTGTCATATTTTCCAAAAAACAAATGTATTGGTATCTGATGTTTTCTTATGTTTTTTTTTAATATAGCCTGGTTCGGCATAAATTTCCGCAAAGTAGTCCATCGCACATATAACTGTTCTCTTGCAAGTGCATCATCTAAATAATAATGTGCAAAATTATATACACTTTTATTAAAGAGTTTTAGTTTGCACGATATATCCATAGCTACAAATAAAGGTTTAGGATGCTTCATTACCCACTTAAAGGTTCTATTGCCCAAGCGTGTTTGTGTTGATAGAAAATGCCATTTGTTATGGTGCAATCCATCGGGTGCCAATAAAACTGCCTTTTGAAAATATTGAGGATAATATTGTAACAATTGCAACGCCATTCTGCCGCCCATACTGTAACCTAATAAAATATAGGGTACAGTTGTATTGTTAGTAATACATCGTATTATTTGCCACAAATCTTCCGATGAAAAATGCAATCCTTCCTGCCAAATGCTTCCGCCGTGAAAAGGAAGGTCAATTGCAATAAGCGAATAGTTGGGGGATAATAGGGGTTCCAAAAAGGCAAAACTATTGCCATCTTCACCATAACCATGTAGTGCAATAATGTACTGTGCACCGGTTCCGGTAGTGTAATATTGAATAACCGAGTTTTGAAAACTAATTTTTTCTTGAATCACGGCCACTAATTTAAATACCAACAAAAATTTCGCAAATATTAATTGGCAGTTTGGTAAAGATACACCAATTTTGAAAATAGTTGCATAACTAACTATATGCCAAACAACCAATTTAAACGCGGCGAATTATACAGTGTTATTAATGGAATGGCATCAATAGCAGTGGCCAGACGTTTACAAAAAAACTTCAGGCAGGCAGGATTGGATATTACCATTGAGCAATGGAGTATTTTATATCATTTATGGAAAGAAGATTGTTTAAGCCAACAGGAATTATGCAATCGCACATTTAGAGATAAGCCCAGTATTACCCGATTAGTAGATAATTTAGAAAAGCAAGGATTAGTTAACCGTCACCCATCGCCAACAGACAGACGAATTAATTTGGTATGTTTAACACCCGCTGCCCGAGGCTTGCAGGAATTAACCCTGCAATTAGCAAATGCAACTATGGAAGAGGCTTTAACAGGCATTAATAAAGATGAAGTAGAAATTGTTAAGAAAGTATTGCAGCAGGTATATGATAATTTAAAATAATAAACACTGCCAATAAAATAATTGCTCAACCATAAAATTGTACAATATGTCAACAAAAAATACTACTACAATAGCCATTAATGGGGGTGAATGGCTTATTAAAGAAAGTTTGCCCGAACAAACTTTTATTCCGGAAGAATTTAATGAGGAACAACAAATGGTGATGGAAATGTGCCATCAGTTTGTTGCCGCTGAAATTGAACCTATTATTGATAGAATTGACCAATTAGAACCCGGCTTAATGCCTACATTATTGCAGAAAGCCGGCGAACAAGGACTGCTTTCCACTTCTTTTCCCGAATCATTAGGAGGCTTGGGTAAAGATTTTATTACCTCTACAATTGTTAATGAAGGTTTAGGCGGAGGCTTTTCTTTTTCAGTAGCCATAGCAGCCCATACAGGTATTGGCTCTTTACCTATTTTATATTTTGGAACCCCTGAACAAAAACAAAAATATATTCCCAAGTTGGCTTCCGGTGAATGGAAAGGTTCATATGGATTAACCGAGCCCAATAGTGGTAGTGATGCATTAAGTGCTAAAACAACCGCCACTTTAAGTGCCGATGGAAAGTACTATTTGCTGAATGGCCAAAAATGCTGGATTACAAATGGTGGTTTTGCTGATGTTTACACGGTTTTCGCAAAAATTGACGGAGACAAGTTTACCGCATTTATTGTTGAAAGGGGCTTTGAAGGATTTACGCAGGGGCCTGAAGAACATAAAATGGGTATTAAAGGTTCCTCAACCGTTCAGCTTTATTTTCAAGATTGTAAAGTACCAGTTGAAAATGTATTAGGTGAAATTGGTCGTGGACATATTATTGCTTTCAATATTTTAAATATTGGTCGATTAAAATTAGATGCGGCTGCATTGGGTGCCAGTAAAAAGGCAGCTACCATTTCAGTACAATATGCCAATACCCGCGAACAATTTAAAGTGCCCATTGCTACTTTCGGAGCTATACAACATAAACTAGCTGAAATGTGCATTCGTATTTGGGTGGCTGAATCGGCTTTATACAGAACTGCCAAATGGATTGATTTAAAAGAAGCCGAATTAATGGAAAATGGAGCCGGTTTTGATAAATCATTATTAGGTGCTGCAGAAGAATTCGCCATTGAATGTGCTATGTTAAAAGTGTTCGGCAGTGAATTATTGGATTTTGTGGTAGACGAAGGTGTTCAAATTCATGGCGGTAATGGTTTTAGTGATGAATATATTATTAGTAAAGCTTACCGTGATTCACGTATTAACCGCATTTATGAAGGCACTAATGAAATTAACCGATTATTGACGGTTGATATGATGTTGAAACGAGCCATGAAAGGAAAACTAGATTTAATGTCGCCGGCAATGGCTGTAGCAAAAGAACTAATGAGTATTCCTGATTTTGGTAACCAGCCGGATGGTTTATTTGCAAAAGAACTACAATATGTTGCCAACTTTAAAAAAGCAATTTTATTAGTAGCAGGTGCTGCGGTACAAAAATTAATGATGCAGTTGGAAAAAGAACAAGAGCTATTGATGAATATTGCTGATATGGCTATTGAAGTGTACCATGTAGAAAGTGCTTTGCTTCGTTTAATTAAACTGGCACAACAAAAGGGCGAAGAGGCAGTTGCTGTTCAGGCAGCTATGGTGCGTACTTATTTATACGATGCTGCTGATAGAATTAATAAGGCTGGTAAAGATGCTCTAAATAGTTTTGCGGATGGTGATGAGTTACGTATGATGCACATTGGCTTAAAGCGCTTTACTAAAGTTGAACCTTACAATACTAAAACCGCACGCAGAACCATAGCTAAAGTAATGATTGAAGCAAATCGTTATCCTTTTTAGTATACCACAAGATTGAGTATAAGAGAAAATTAACTGTAAGTTTGAACCAATAAAAAACCCGGCAATTTAATATTGTCGGGTTTTTTTATATCATGAATTGATTAATTTCTGGTAATTCCGCAACTATCTAACTCTGCATTTGAAATAGTTGGGAAATGGGTTTCATGGTTTTTCATTTTTTGAATCACAAGGCGAGCAATGGTTGCTGCTTGTTCTTCAGAAATAAAACCATTTTTACCGGTTGCACCGGGAATAATGGGTTGATGAAATCGTAATTCATTATTTACATAAATATCATAACCCCAGTGCAAACTATCAGAGTAATAGGTTTTATAAGTTATTTCCGGAATTTTAGCGGCACTTGTTTGTTTATCTTTCAGCCAACCTGTAATTACATAAATAATTACCGCTATTCCAAATAATATATAAATCCAATTCTTTTTAATCATTTGGATTATAAGGTTGGTAAGGTAACCACTCATTCAAATCATCATAGTATGCAGAACCACTGGCACCGGTTGTAACAAAAGCTCTTCCGGCTACAGAAAATCCAATAGCTCCGGAACGACCAGCTCTTTCAAAATTGGTTTTTTGGAACCATAAATCGTTTTTAAAGTCGTAACCCCAAGTGCTAATGTTGTAACTACCATTTTGGCCGGTAGTAATGTAAGCAGAATCACCTAATACAAATCCAACACCATGGTCGCGGATAATATTCGTATATAAATCATCATAAGTATCAGCGCTCACATTGGTAATGGGGCGTAATTGATTCCAAGGGTTAGTTGTATTTGAGGGGTCGAAAACAGTGAAGTCGTTTACTTCGCCGTTGTTAGTACCTGTAACAATGTATGCTTTGTTTTGGTAAACAAATACAATACCACCTTGGCGTTTACTACCTGTAAATTGGGTAGCTGTTAGGTTCCATGTATCTGCATTAGGGTCATATTGCCAAGAGTCTTTTTTATTAGAACCTCCATCATATCCGCACAACAAATAACCCAGGTTGCCAATTGAAAAGGCTAAAGCATCAATGCGGGGAGTACCGGCGAAGCTTGCTTTTTGAACCCAAGTATTAGTAACAGTGTTGTATTGCCAGGTATCATTCAAGAAATTATTGTAATTATCCTGTCCGGTTGTAATGTATCCATTGGTGCCAATAGCAAAAGCAACAGCATTGCTACGAGGTGTAAAGTTATTAGGGGCATTGGCTAATTGTGTCCAGCTGCCATTTGAACCTTTGGTAGGATCGAAAGAGTATAAATCGGAATACCGAATATTTTTAGCTAAGTTGTAACCGGTACCAATATAAGCCACATTCCCAACAGTGAATGCACAGGCTGCAGTACGTTGGTCGCCCACAAAATCATTGGGTGAAAGTACCCAGTTTCCACTACTTTGGGTAGGGTCTAATACAGTTCTGGCGCAAGAAATAAGCAGCAATACCAAGCTGGCGGGTAAAAAGAAATAATACTGAATTCGCTTCATTTACATTTAGTTTTTTTGAAATTAGGTTGCCTTTTTTTATAAAAAAGCAAAACGGTTTTCTATTAAGGTTTCAAAGATAAGTGAATAATAGTGGTATGGTCAAACTTTTGAGCGTGCTTTTTTTTGTATGAAATAACTGATTTAACAAGTTTTTTTGTTTTGGCTGCTGCTATGTTTTGTAACCTTGCGTTGTATTTGTTTTTGAATATGTTGGCGAAGTGCATATTTGCAAATGTTGTAGCTGTATATTTGTAAATTATGCTACTTTGAAATGCAAATTTCAAAAGTGTAAACATAAAATTAAACCTTTAAACCTAAAAGCTTTAAATAGTTAAGACTAATTATAATGCCTAAGAAATTACTTTTTTTATTTTTTATCCTTGCTTCTGTATTGTTGATGAATGCCTGTAAGCGGGCTGACATTAATTTTAGTAGTCAGTTATTAGACAATAATATTACCCAAATTATTATGACTGACACATTTAGTGTAGACTTATCCACCGTTTATATTGACTCTTTTTCAACCGGCCAAACCGGCGTAACAGTTTTTGGTGGTTATAATGATCCTTACTTTGGAAGATTGGATGCCCAAACATTTTACGAAATAGCGCCACCCACCACCAAAGCCACTGATTATGTAAAATCTATTTACGATTCCTTGTATATTACCTTGAAATTGCGCAATACTTTTTATGGTGATACCACAAAACCTATACAAATACAGGTATCAAGACTATCAGAACCAATCGTCCCCCCTTCATTTTATGGCGATCCGGGAACCATTTTATATAGTAAAAACAGTTTTGCCGTTTTCCCTACGCCACTGGGTGTAATTAATACTTATATCCGCCCATCAGTAGATGACTCTATTCATATAAAATTAGATGATGCTTTAGGGCAAGAGTTATTTAATAAAATTCAAACAGCGAGTTTAGATTTGCAAAGCACTGCTAATTTTCTAAGCTATTTTTATGGATTGCGAATAGCTTCTAATAGTAATAGTAATGCAGTTTATACTTGTGCAGATTCTGGCACAGTTTATTTGGCCTATCATAATCCTAACTTAAATAAAGATAGTGCCAGGCTTGCATTTCCTTTAGTAAACCGGAACTTACATTTCATTCATGTAACGGCCGACAGGTCCACAACTATGTTAAATAATTTGGGCGGTCTTAATCAGGCTGGTAAAACCAATGTTATTAACAGCACTCAAACTGGGAATATGGCTTTTTCTCAGCCTATTTCCAATACCATGATAAAAATTCGCTTTCCCAATATTCAGGATATTCAAAAATTACCCTATTACGCCAAATTTTTAAAGGCCCAACTTATTGTTAGGCCGGTTGCAGGAACATATAGTCCGCTTTACTATTTACCTCCGCAATTAAGGTTATCAAATACCACTATTTTGAATCAATTAGGACAAGATATTACTTCGGTTGCATCGCCGGGAACAGCTGCCGGTGTTCAATATGGGAATTTAGTTACCGATTATTTTAATGGCAAAAGTTATTATTCTTACGATTTAACCAATTATGTAAAAACTATTTTGGCTGATCCTGAATATCCTTTTTACCAATCTGGTTTATTACTAACGCCTCCCAATCCGGCTTTCCAATCACAGTTTGCCCGTTTAATTGCCGGCAATAGGCTTTATCCTAACATAAATTGCCAAATTGAGTTAGATTTATATTATGCATCCGTAAAATCGTACTAATTCTTACCCATGAAGAAAATTGAATACTACATATATTTTATAGTGCTGGCTTCTACTTGTGTTTTTACAAAACTAAATGCACAAAATAACAACTCTCCTTATTCAATTATTGGCATTGGCGATTTAGAACAAAGTTATTTAGATCGTACATCGGGAATGGGGCATGCAGGGGTGGCATTATCAGGCGCAAGGGCACAATATATGGCTAATCCTGCTTCATTAAGTATGTTGGATGAGCATTTCTTTAATTTTGAAGTTGCTGTAAGATACCGTGGTGTAAACTACTATGGGCAACCCATTGATATTGTAAACAATAACCAAAGTGCCGATATTCAATTCAAGCGAATTGCTATGGCCATTAAAGTAAAGCCAAAATGGGCTATTGGCTTTGGGTTGGCTCCTTTTAGTACAGCTAACTATTCTTTTTATGCCAACAAAGTCATTCAGGGTACACCTCAAACATTTTCTGCTTATTATACAGGTACAGGAAGTACTAACTTATTCTATATAACCAATAGTTACAAATTTTCAGACCATTTTTCAGTTGGACTACAAGCCTCTTATTTATTTGGTCAATTAGGACAAACAGAAACAATTTCAGGAACGGGTTTAGATAGTAATCTTGTAACCAATAAGAATACCTATTTAAATAATCCTTACTTGAAGTTTGGTATGCAATACCGAACTAAAATTGCTAAAAAATGGAAATTAGCAATTGGTGCTACAGGGTCAATACAAACCAAACTAAATAGCTTAACTTCATTATTGGTTACTGATGGCACTACTACCTTAATAGATAACCCGCAATTTAGTGTCGGCTATTTTACCTTACCTAACATGTATACAGCGGGTATTGCTCTTACTTATAAAGATGATTATACTTTTGCAGCCGATTACACTTTTCAAAATTGGCAAAATTTAAGTTACAGAGGGCTTTCTTATAATTTGGTAAATAGTAGTCGGTTGAACTTGGGTTTTGAGTACAGTAAGAAAAATACTTACCGTGATTTAAAAGCTGAAAAAACATTTTATCAGGCAGGCTTTTTTGCCGGTAAATCATACGTAAATGTATCGGGTCAACAAATTGATAATGTTGGTGGAACAGTAGGCATTGGATTCAATGCTCTTCGCAGTTCATTAACCGGACAAATTAGCTTAGAAGGTGGCGTTCGTGGTACTACCATTAATGGGTTAGTGCAAGAAGACTATTTGCAAATAACCTTTATTTTAGGATTTCGTGAATTTTGGTTGCCTCGACATTTTAGAAGATATGATTAGGACAAATCTTTTACTTTATTTTCTTTGTTGAAATAATAGTATTTTCATGGTTAGCAATGCAATGGCGCTTAACCTTATACCATGAAGTACATTTGTTTATCTTTTTTATTTTCATTTTTATTCATAGGCTGCAGTCATTCTGCTAACACAACTGAAAAACCGACTAATCATGCACAATCTGTTGATACAGTTTGGTATGGAAAAACCGTCGGAAAACTTCCTGCTTTTTTATATGGTGATGGCACCGACAGATTAGGTGGCGCTACTATGGGATATATTGATACAGGTGTTATTTGTAAAGTAATTGGCAAAACACAAAAATTTTTTCAAGTTCAATTATCGCAATACCACACAGCTTTAATTGATACATCAATGATTTTACCCGATACAACCATTCAATATAAACCTACTGTATTAAGTGGCTCATGGAAAGCATGGGGAACGGATAGTTGTTATGATATAGTATCTATTTATCTTCCTCAAAAAGTTGCTTATACATCGCACATGGAGTTAAATCCATCCACCATTAAAATTCAGTTGTATGGTGTTCAAAGTAATACCAATTGGATTACCCAATTGCAGTCGCTGAAAGAAATTAAAAATCTATACTATCGCCAAACAGAAAATGATGTATTAGAAGTAACCATTCAATTAAAACATGCTCAACATTGGGGATATAGCATCAATTATGAGGGGCATAAATTGTTGGTAAAAGTTAAACGTCAACCCACCATAGTTAGTTTGTCACATTTAACTATTGCCATAGATGCGGGACATGGAGGCTCAAATTCCGGTGCTTCAGGAAATGTATATGGCTTAGTTGAAAAAAATTATACGTTATTATTTGCCAAAGAACTGGAAAGACAATTAAAATTGGCACATGCAAAAGTAATAATGACGCGCACAAGCGATACAACGTTTGATAATAAAGACAGAATATTGTTTTTGCAACAAAAAAATCCTGATGCATTAATTAGCTTACATTTCAACTCGGCCGATGATGCAAGTGTAAATGGGGTAAGCACTTATTATAAACACATTGGCTTTAGGCCGCTTAGTACTTATATTTTAAAAAGAATGTTAGCCATTCATTTGAACGAATTTGGTAATGTAGGAAGTTTCAACTTTGCGTTGAATGCGCCTACCGACTTTGTGAACTGTTTGGTTGAAATTGCTTTTTTAAGCAATAAAACCGATGAAACTAAAATTAAAAATCCCGCATTTAGAGTTGCTGTAGCACGACAAATTGTAGCCGGACTGAAAGATTGGCTTATGTATGCCGCAACTGAAAAAAACTAAACATATTAACGTAAGTTGGATTGTTTTAATAAAACTTGTAATGCATTTAAGTTTACTTGATTATAAAACGCATCTATTACGCTTTTCTTTTCGGCAGTTGTTAAATGAAAGTTTAATGTGGCAGCTGCATCAGTTTTAGAAGCTAAATACTGAAATGATAAACTATAAAAATGCGGACCATAGCTTTCAGCAAAATAGTCCAAGGCATTATGTTGATAATAATCTTGTAAGCGGAACCAATTGTATTGTAGTATTAGTAAAGGCTTTGTTAGTAAGCTTAATAAACTGGTATTATCATAAGGGTTCTCCCAATCATCAATACTACGATCGCGAAGTTCAATAACAATTACTTTTTGTGTGTTTTGTTGCAGCCAATCTTTAAATACATTCAAAAAACGTAAGGTAAGTTCTTGGCCAAAGTTATCACGTAAGCCTGCATCCATTACATCAATAATGGGCTTTGAGGGTAGCCAAACATTGGGTAATACAAGAGGGAAAGTTGCATTCATTCTTAAAGCCGATAATACTCTAAGGCTATCACTATTTTGGTTTTTAAAATAGCTATTAAAATCAACTCCATCTGCATTATACGCGGTTAAATGGGAAGAGTCAGACAGAGGGCGCATTAAAAAACGGGCGGGGTGTGTTGCTATAATCATTCTTCTTGCATCACGGCTAATAGTAGCATTGTAAAACATAATGGGTATGGTGGCATTGGCTTCCGGTTGGGCATAAGCGTAAATGTTTTTATTTAAATAACCATGCGTATTTTCATTTAATTTCTCTTCAAATGCATAACCTCGGTCTTTAATATATTCAAACCCTTCATAATTAAATTTTTGCACGGGACCAATTATATCTCTCGTTACAAACGACGAAAATAAAGGATTCAGTAAATCTTTGGCAATATCATCAACATAGGCAGGATTATATAAGTTAATATTTTTATTGCCTAAAAGGGTTTGGTAATACAGCTCTCTAAAATAAGCTGCGCCTAATAAACCCCCTGAGGCACCATTAATAAATAAGGTATGTTGCATCAGTTGCCCATGTAATGCACTATCTATTTTTTGTAAAGTATTCATGGTAAATACGGCACTCCTTAAACCACCACCACTGGTATTAATAATGTACATAATGGGTTTTTCTTCTTTTTGCCGAGCCTTCCATTTATTTAAAATCTTTAAATAGTAGGCCCTATCTGCCTCCATAATACTATCGCTACAAAGTTTCCGTATGTCAGATGAATCATATAAAGGACGTTCTAGTTTATTATCATAATTTAAACCATAGGCTTTATTTCGGGGGTCAATGATGCCAATTTGATACAAATAATTGAGTATTAGGTAAATAATAATGATTAAAGGAATACTCCAACTTTTAAAGAATAATGAAATGGCGCCTGATACAGCTATTAATATAGCAAATAGAATTGAAATACTGGCAGCAGCAGGTATTTGAAACAATCTGCTGTCGGCACTAAAGCCCAAAACAATTAAAAAGATAAACGCAATTAGTATAGCAATAACAGCAGAAATGTGGTGTTTAGAAAAAACATCATCTAAAAATGATTCGTTATAATGCCTAATATCTCTAGGCCTTCTCAACTTAAAACTGGCACTCAAAAACCAGTCAACACGCATTTCTTGTTTGGTTAATGGTAATACATTTTTATTAATAATGGCATTATAACGTTTATTCGCATCGGATATGCCTTGCTTTATGCTATAATAAATAGTTTTGTCTGCACTAAAAAAATACACAAAAGCCAGCAAAATAGATAGAAATAAACCACCTGTAAATCCTAATGCGGTTAATAATGATTCACCCAACGTTTGTAATTGTTGTTGTTGCGAAAATTGTAAGCCTCTTATAAAGTAAAAAACTAAGAATATAAGCGGTAAAATGGCATTGTTAATGCAATATTTTAAAAATGGAGCAGCGGTTGTTGCTAAAAATTTAATGTACCGGGCATTTAAAATAAAGGTGGTAATATTCCAGCTCATAATAAAAATACCAATGGCAAAACCAACAATGGCTGCACTAAAAGGACTAACATTGTCAAAATATTCAGGGGCCAGGTAAAGGGAATAAGCGCCAAAGCTATTCATAAAATATCCGGCCACCGTAGCAAATAAAATGTACCAGAACAATAATAAAATCTGATATTTTCTGAAATGAAGAATAAAAAGCTGAACCGGCAGCGAATACCAAAAGCCTATAATGTATTTTTTCATGGGTATTTTTATAAGTAATGCCATGACAAGTAAAGGTACTTATACACTAACGTAAACGTATTGTTCTTCAACTTATCATCGTGTATTACTTATAAAGTTAATGGCAAACCATAAAACAACCAATTGTTGCTGTATGTGATTTAGGATTGAGCAGGCCTAAATAATAATAAATAACTATTGGCAATCATGGTTAGTAATAATAACATACCAATGGTTTGATGTAACTCTGCCAACCATTCAAACAATCCAAATTTGCCCAATACAATGCCGGTACTGCTTAATACGGCAACTACACCCAATACCACTTGCGTACAAACCAAAATTATCGCCATTTTTTTGGTGAAATTAAACCAGCTCGATTGTTTGATATTCGCTGTTTTGGCATACCAAAATATAATTAATATTAATAAAATATATGCCAATGTGCGATGGATGAAATGAATGGTAATTTTATTGAAGAATAAACTTTGTTGCAAAGGGCTATTTCCCAAAGCATCGGGTACCCACATCCCATTAATGGTTGGCCAGGTTGGGGCAGCACTAGCGGCTTTTAAACCAGCCATAAATGCTCCGTATAGTAGTTGTACAAAAAGAATAATTATTATGATAAGGGTGAATTTTTTTAGTGAAGGATTAACTAGTTTTTGGCTTTGAGGCACACGAATCATTAAAGCAAATAACAAGGTATAAGTAATTAATACCATGGCTGCAATAAAATGAACAGCTAATTTTATATGACTTACATATAAGTTTTCATCATTCAAACCACTCTTTACCATAATCCAGCCAATTAATCCCTGAAAGCCGCCTAAAATAAATAAGCCTATTAAGGGCTGAATCATCCATGGCTTAATGTGCTTTTTAATAATAAAGTAAACAAAAGGAATAATGAATACAACGCCAATACTTCTGGCCCAAAGGCGGTGAAACCATTCCCAAAAGAAAATGTGTTTAAAATCGGTAAGTGTAAAGTTATAGTTCATGTATTTGAACTGTGCAATTTGTTGGTATTGTTGAAAAGCATGCTGCCACTGACTTTCAGTGGTGGGGGGAATAGCACCCATAATAGGATCCCATTCAGTAATAGAAAGGCCCGAGCCGGTTAATCGTGTAATTCCGCCTAAAATTACCTGTACTACGAGCATTGCTACGCCCACAAATAACCAGTTTGATACCCATATTCGCGACTTTTCTTCCTGTTGCATCATGCTTTTAACTTTTTAAATCCGTTGCCGCAAAGGTATTATGCCGGCAGCATTTTTTATTTTTTGATGAAAAGAAATGCATTTTTGCAGGGAAACAGGTGTACAATATGTTAGCGAGTACATTTAGCAATAGTGATATTTATGAAGCAGGATGCGATGAAGCCGGTAGGGGATGCTATGCAGGGCCTGTATTTGCCGCAGCCGTTATTTTGCCTGCTCATTTTTATCATCCTTTATTAAACGATAGTAAGCAAGTAACTGAAAGCAACCGCGAACTTTTACGAACTGTAATTGAAAAACAAGCCATTGCTTGGTCGGTAGCAATGGTCAATAATGACGAAATTGATAATATTAATATTTTACAAGCTACTTACAAGGCCATGCATTTGGCCATTGATGGCTTAACTATAAAACCAGAATTGTTATTAATTGATGGCAACCGATTTAAGCCTTATTTAGGCATTGTCCATCACTGCATTGTAAAAGGCGATGGCAAATATGCTGCCATTGCCGCTGCCAGCATTTTAGCCAAAACCCACCGCGATGCATTTATGCTGCAATTACACCAACAGTTTCCGTACTATAATTGGCAAAAAAATAAAGGCTATGGTACGGCAGAACATCGTAATGCCATTGCTCAGTTTGGTTTGTGTAAGTATCATCGGAAAAGTTTTGATATATAGCCGCTGACTATTCTTCCCATTCGCCAGCACCCATTCGTACTATTTCATAGCCATCATGTGTACAATCAATAATAGTTGATGGGGTTATACCACCAATGCCACCATCAATTACTATGTCTACCAATTTCTCAAAGTTGGCATGAATAATTTCAGGGTCAGTATATTCTTCTACTCTTTCGCCGGGTAAGGAGGCGCTTAATAAAGGATGACCCAATTGTTGTACAATAGATAAAGCAATAGTATTATTGGGAATTCTTAACCCAATGGTGTTTTTTTTACTTTGTAAAATTTTAGGCACCTGTTTACTGGCAGGTAAAATAAAAGTATAAGGCCCAGGCAAATATTTTTTTAAAATACGATACAAAGGAGTGTCAATACTTTTCGTGTATTTACTTAAATCGCTCAGGTCATAACAAACAAAACTGAGTTGTGCCTTCTGAGTATCAATATGTTTTAAGCGGGCAATACGTTCAATGGCTTTGTGTTGAAAAATATCGCAACCTATTCCATAAATAGTATCAGTAGGGTAAATAATTACGCCACCATCTAACAAGCACTCCTTAATCATGTTCAAATACCTTGGCTCAGGATTTTGAGGATGTAATTTTAAAAGCATAGTTAAAGTTAATACGTAAAAGGCAAATCATGCTAATGCTTATGTTGTAAAATCAATGCTTATAAACGCAAATAACCTTGTATGGTATAAACAGGCTAATGATGCTTTAAAATGTTCTTTGCCGTCCATCATTACTAACACTCATATAATCATAGTTTTGTGATTACTTTTGTACTTAAATGTTGTGTATGCAGTTACAATCGGTTGACGTAGTTCATGAAATTTTGGGTGTTGATTTTCAACAACAGTATTATGTTCCTTTAAAACCTTTGGTTATTAAAAACCTAAGCCAAAAGTGGCCCGCATATAAAAAATGGAATTGGGATTATTTTAATGAATTATTAGGGCACCATAAAGTGGCACTATATAACAACATAAAAAGTGATGCTTATACCCCCATTAACAAAGCCGATGATTATAAAACATTTGGTGAATACATTGAAATGATTCGCAAAGGGCCTGCCGGATGGCGCATTTTTTTATTTAATATTTTTGAACATGCTCCACAATTAATTAACGATTTTACATGGCCCGATGAATTAATGAAAGGCTTTGTAAAAAAATATCCCATGTTATTTACCGGTGGTGAAGGCTCCATTACCCACATGCATTTTGATATTGATTTAAGCCATATTTTGCATACCCAATTCATGGGGCGTAAAAGGGTGTTGTTGTTTCCTTATGAAGAACAATATAAACTGTATAGAAAACCTTTTGAAGTATTAAGTTTGGCCGACTTTAGTAACTATTACAAGGATAATGGATTGCCTGACTATGAAGCCTTTCCTGCTTTAAAACAAGCCAAAGGCTATGAAGTGATTTTAGAACATGGTGATACGCTGTTTATCCCTGCCGGCTACTGGCACCATATGGAATATTTAGATAGTGGCTTTGCCATGAGCTTACGTGCCTTACAGTCTTCTTTAGTCGGTAAAGCTAAAGGCGTATGGAATTTATTTGGTATGCGTACTATTGATACATTCATGAAAAAAACGGCTCCAAAGCCTTGGTACAACTGGAAAATAGAGCGCATACACCGCCATGCTGCTCCCTATGTTCAGCAACAACCGGTTTTTAGTAATTCATAATCTATTCAACACTGATAATTTCATATCAACAAAAATTTAACTAATTACTTAATGCATTAACATGGTTTTATATGTTAATGCATTATTTTTATATCTAAACAAAACCTTATTCAATGAAACAAAAATTACTCCTTTTATTTATTGGTGTAGTCATTGCATCTACAAGTTGGTCTCAATTAGTGGCGGGTAATTAGTTATTGGGGCCTGCCATAAGTATTAATTCTAATAACAATACATATGATGCCTATGGTAATGGAAAAACTTATGGTGTAGGGTTAGGTGTTGATTGGATAAAGATGAAAACAGCCACGGTTGGCTATGGAGTTGGCTTGAATTATACTTTTGCAAAAAGTAATACTACAGGATTAACGCCGGCCGATTATGCACGGTATCATTACAATTATGTTTCCTTATCTTTTTTTAGAAGAAAATATTTTCCCATTCATGAGAAATGGAGTTTATTTTATGATGTAGGCATTGCCGGTGGGTATAATAATACCAAGTACGACCAATCGGGTAGCTACGCAAGCACCTATATGTATACTAAGTCAAATGGCTATAACATTAGTGCATTTGCTTATCCCGGCATTACGTATTTTATAAAAAAGAATTTTTTGGTAGATATTTCGTTGACTAATTTTTTAACGGCAACATTTTCGCATCAAAAAAATGATCGAGCCAATATTATTGGAAACAACTATCAAACAGCACCCAATATTGGCAATTCATTTGCCTTTAACAGTACTGTAACGGCCAGCAATATTTTAAATGCTGCAACCCTTAATTTTAGGTGGATTATTCAGTAAGCTACATAATATTCAAAATAAAAGCCATTACACAACGGTAATGGCTTTTCGTTATATATAAAAATGCAAGATTATGCAATTTCCCATACTTCTCGGCCGCGAAGCAATTTATCTAAATCGCCTTTGCCTTTTGAAGTAATTACGTCTTCTATTTGTAACGCCATTTCTGCTTCATAACAAGGCCTTGAAGTTTCATAAAAAACACCAAATGGACGTGGAAAATGAATGCCTGTTTTATGTGGGTCGTCAAACATGCGTACTAAAATTTGCGCTTTGTAAAAATCATGCTCATCATGTATCCACAAATCATCGGCAGAAAAACCATTGCCCAATTCAACCACTTCCGGCTGTAAACCATTTAATCGAATGCCTTTATTTTTATTGGTGCCAAAAATAAGGGGCTTACCTTGTTCTAAATAAAGACCTTCGTCAAATTTGGTTGCCTTTTCTGTAAATATTTCAAAAGTACCATCGTTAAAAATATTGCAGTTTTGGTATATTTCGACAAACGATGTGCCTTTGTGTTTAGCAGCACGGGTAAGGGTTTCCTGTAAGTGTTTAGGGTCGCGGTCCATACTGCGGGCAATAAAAGTACCATCTGCACCTAGTGCTAAAGCCAGTGGGTTAAAGGGGTGGTCAATACTACCGTAAGGGGTTGATTTGGTTATTTTATGTTCTTCCGATGTAGGCGAATATTGTCCTTTGGTTAACCCATATATTTGGTTATTGAAAACCAAAAAATTTACATCAAAATTTCTGCGCAATAAGTGAATAGTATGGTTGCCACCAATACTCATGCTGTCGCCATCACCACTTACAATCCAAACACTTAATTCGGGGCGTGCAGCTTTTAAACCACTGGCTATGGCAGTAGCACGCCCATGAATGGAGTGCATACCAAACGTATTCATATAATAAGGGAAACGGCTGCTACAACCTATTCCGGAAATAATGGCAAAATTTTCTTTAGGGATACCTAAAGTGGGCATTACTTTTTGTACTTGTGCTAAAATAGAATAATCGCCACATCCCGGACACCAGCGCACTTCCTGATCGGTGGCAAAATCTTTGGCGGTTAAATTAACCGGAGCTGCAGTTGCACTCATGGATAAAGATTTAATTGAAAATATAGATTAACGAATTTACGTAATTCCTATGGCTGTTCATTAAATTTTTTGTAATTCTTCCCAATATTCGGCCCCACGGCGCGTATGAGGTATTACAATAGTTCCGCCCACTATATTAGCCACCGCAAAAACTTCATAAATAGCTTCGGTGCTTATGCCCAATTCTTTGCATTTGCCTAAATGGTATTTAATACAATCATCACAACGCAAAACCATGCTGGCTACCAAACCTAACATTTCCTTAGTGGCTGCATCTAATTCACCCGGCTCGTAGGTGTTGGTATCTAAATTCCACAAACGTTTTAATACCAGGTTATTTTTACTTAAAATAACCTCATTCATTTTCTCACGGTATGTATTAAACTCATTAACAATGTTACTCATGTTTCAAATTTTTTGTAAAAATATTGTAAGCAATCGATTGCGTGTTACGAAATAAGTTAAATGTAATGTGCCAAACAGCTTTTTTAGGTGGTTATTGATTAATTTGCAGTATTAATACAATAGGTTATGAGCAACAATTTGTTTCACTTTGGCATGATTGGCTTGGGTACAATGGGTAGGAATTTGTTATTAAACCTTGCCGACCATGGATTTTCGGTAATAGGTTTTGATAAAGATGAACAGAAAGGCGCTGCCTTGTTGAACGAATCAACGCCACAGCATTCGGTTAAAGCGGTTAGTAGTTTAGAGGCAATGGTGCAACAATTAGAGCAGCCACGTAAAATAATGATGTTAGTACCTGCCGGTAAACCGGTTGATGATGTAATTGAAAGCTTATTACCATTATTGCAACCGGGTGATATTATTATAGATGGCGGTAATTCTTTTTTTGAAGATACATTACGCCGAACAACCTATTTACAGAGTAAACAATTACATTTTGTAGGAATGGGTGTTTCGGGTGGCGAAAAAGGGGCTCGTTTTGGTCCCAGTATAATGCCCGGTGGCGATGTTGCTGCCTGGAAAAATTTGCAACCTTTATTAGAAGCGGTATCTGCTAAGGTAAATGGTGAACCTTGTGTGGCTTATATGGGCAAAGATGCGGCTGGCCATTATGTTAAAATGGTGCACAACGGTATTGAATATGCCATTATGCAATTAATTAGTGAGGTTTATGATGTGTTGAAAACAGGTTTAGGCTTAACAAATAGTGAATTACACCAAGTATTTAAGCAGTGGAATGAAGGCCAACTAAAAAGCTTTTTAATTGAAATTACCGCGCAAATTTTTCTGCAAAAAGATCCGGAAACCGGTAAAGATTTGGTAGATGTTATTTTAGATAAAGCCGGCTCAAAAGGTACCGGTAAATGGACCAGCCAGGAAGCCATGAACCTACCTGTCAGTATTCCAACTATTGATATTGCGGTTGCTTTCCGCGATATTTCAGTGTATAAAGAGGAACGGGTTGCTGCAGCCAATATTTTTAAACCACAACGTACCTCCATTGCTGTTAACAAAACTGAATTTATTACACAGCTTGAAAATGCATTACAAGCAGCTATTATAATTTGTTATGCGCAAGGTTTAGCCATGTTACATAAAGCCTCTTCCGCTTATAACATGGAAATTCCTTTAAAAGATGTGGTAAAAATTTGGCGTGGTGGTTGCATTATTCGCTCTGTTTTATTAGAAGATTTTTACACTGCTTACCAAAAAAATCCCGATTTGTCTAACATACTATTAAATACGCAATTGGCTGAATTACTGCAGTCAAAGGAAAATGCCTTACGCCAAGTAATAATTCAGGCTGTTCAAAGTAAAATTGCCGTAGCCGGGTTAATGAGTGCATTAGGCTATTTAGATGCCTATACCAATGCACATATGCCGGTGAATTTAATACAGGCACAGCGCGATTATTTTGGTGCACATACTTATCAACGCATTGATAAACCGGGCAGCTTTCATACTCAATGGGATTAGTTGCGAACAGATACATTATTTATTTAAAGTTTAATTCTTAGGTTATGCCGAATGAAAATTTGTTACCACCACCCACCATCATATTTATTTTTGGTGGTAGCGGTGATTTGAATCAACGGAAATTGTCACCCGCCTTATATAATTTGTTTTTAGATGGTTATATGCCTGAAAAATTTGCCATAGTAGGCTTGGGCAGAAGTAAATACACCGATGAAAACTTCCGCGAAAGATTATGGAAAGGCATTGATTTGTACAGCCGCAGTAAAAACGATCCTAAATCTGAACAACATTGGAATGAGTATAGCCAGAATATTCACTATATATCAATGGATGGGGAAGATGCTTCTGCTTACAATAAATTAAAAGAATTTTCAGCAGCTAAACAATCGGAATGGGCGGTTAAACCACAAGTAATTTTTTATTTGGCCGTTGCACCACAACTTGTACCCGACATTGCCACCAGTTTGGGTAAATTAAATTTAGAAGACATTGCACATTGTGTGCGAATTGTAATTGAAAAGCCCTTTGGGCACGATTTGCAAAGTGCGCACGAATTAAATGCTTTACTTAAAAGCATGTTTAAAGAAGAGCAGATTTATAGAATTGACCACTATTTAGGGAAAGAAACCGTACAAAATATTTTAGCTTTTCGCTTTGCCAATGCATTATTTGAACCTATTTGGAATAGGAATTATATTGACCACGTGCAAATTACCAACGCTGAAACAGTTGGTGTAGAAGAGCGCGGTGGGTATTATGAAAAAAGTGGGGCACTGCGCGATATGGTGCAAAACCATATACTACAATTAATTTGTATGATTGCCATGGAAGCCCCCGTTAGTTTTGATGCCAATGAAATACGGAATAAAAAAGTAGATGTATTAAACGCCATTAGAAAAATTACCAGAGACCAGGCACATGAGCATGCGGTTAGAGGCCAATACAGTGCAGGATGGATGAAGGGGAAAGAAGTAAAAGGATACAGAGAAGAAGACAATGTAAACCCCAATTCAAATGTAGAAACTTTTGCCGCTGTTAAGTTTTTTATTGATAACTGGCGTTGGCAAGATGTGCCTTTTTATGTACGCACAGGTAAATATTTACACGAAAAAACTACCATTATCACCATTCAGTTTAAGCAGGCGCCTAAATTTGCTTTTCCGCCCGAAGCTGCAGAAACCTGGCGCCCCAATCGGCTTACCATTAGTATTCAACCCAATATGGATATTCGGTTGCGTTTTCAGGCTAAAAAGCCCGGACAGGATATTACCCTTAATCCGGTGGATATGATTTTTAGCTATGCCGATGCTTACGATGGCCATGAACCGGAAGCCTACGAAACCCTTTTATTAGATGTAATGCAGGGTAACGCCACCCTATTTATGCGCGACGATCAGGTTGAAGCTGCCTGGAAAATTATTATGCCTATTTTAGAAGCATGGCAAATAAGGCCTCCGGTTGATTTTCCAAATTATAGTCCGGATAGCTGGGGCCCCGAAGATGCCGAAGCGTTGATTGCCAGAGATGGACATAACTGGATTACCTTGCCGTTACCCCATAAGGAATAAAGCAGATAATAATGTATGAACGGCACGGCCAAATAGCTTGAACAGTATTGGCACACCACAATAACATTATGCCATTATAGTATAAATTCATTCCTCATTTTAAAATGCCAACAAATGTCACTTCATGTAGCACCTAATGACAATGCATTAATGCAAACTGTTGCTAATTGGATGGTTGAGTTAATGGCCAATACGCTGCAAAAACAAAGCCGATTTACCATAGCGTTATCAGGTGGTAATACCCCTAAAAGTCTGCATCAATTATTAGCCTCACCAACTTACCGCAATAAAATTGAATGGGATAAGCTACACATTTTTTGGGGCGATGAACGCTTTGTGCCTTTTAATGATGAACGTAACAATGCCAAAATGGCTTTTGATACCTTGTTGAATAGTGTTCCGGTTAAAAAGGAACACATACACATTATGCAAACAGAAAACATAACTCCGGAAGCTTCCGCACAAGCTTATGAAAGCATTTTGCATACCTACTTCAATAACCAACCCTTTAGTTTCGATTTGGTTTTATTGGGCATGGGCGATGACGGACATACTTTGTCGTTATTTCCCGGAACCCCTGTTATTCATGAAACCCAAAAATGGGTTACTTCATTATGGTTAGCAGCACAAAATATGTATAGAATTACATTAACTGCACCCATTGTAAACCAATCCGCCCATGTGGCATTTATAACTACCGGTAGCAATAAAGCCCATGCATTAAAAGAAGTATTGGAAGGGCCAAGCAATGTAGATTTATACCCTTCGCAGATTATTCAGCCTAAGGGTAATTTGCATTGGTTTGCCGATGCGGCAGCTGCGGCATTACTAACACCTGATATATAAAAAAATCGGGTGGTAATCCATCCGATTTTTTTACTGAACAAATTGCAATAAACCTGAGGCGGTATTATTGTTTTTGAGGGTTTACCTTACAGGTTTTAATACCAAAAATGGTATATAAAGGGCAAAATGAAATAAAAGAGGTAGCCAAAAACACCGCCCCTAATACCAATAAAATTATGCCTAATGTACCGGTTACAGTATGCGTAAAATACAAAATGGCAAATACAATGGCCAGTATTACGCGGATAATGCGGTCTGCACCGCCCATGTTTTTTTTCATATTTTTATTTTTATGTTTTTGTTTGGTTTAAAAATAGCTACTTTAATACTATTGTTTGTTGTTGTCAATCAGGCAAAAAGTATTGTATAATGCCCGCCACACCCCAAGCTAATAAAGCACAAATAATACAAACCAATATTAATTTTAACCAGGTGCCTTTCATTAAAGATATAAAATTATAGGGTTATTGTTCATTAAAAAATGACAAATGTCACACACCTAATCTTTACCACTTTATTTGTACCGACAAATTAAAGACCCTACCCTCTAAAGGACCCCAAATATCACTGAATACCGGATTGGTATAGGGTGGATAAACCAACTGCCCGTAATTGCCTTGTTTAAAGTTAAATAGATTTTCACAATTTAAAACAAATGATATTTTTTTAAAACGATAATTCAGCATGGC
Source organism: Hydrotalea sp. (assembly GCF_049968455.1). Lineage (NCBI taxonomy): Bacteria > Pseudomonadati > Bacteroidota > Chitinophagia > Chitinophagales > Chitinophagaceae > Hydrotalea > Hydrotalea sp. The sequence continues at coordinate 107,634 of NZ_JBMFQT010000011.1, forward strand.
GGCAGAAAGTATATAACCTCTTGTGCTAGTTCCATCTTCCAAATATTGTTGGCCGGTATAGGATAATTCTAACCCTATTCTAAAATTATCCTCCAACTCAACATTGGCCAAAGCTGCAATTTTGTGCTTGGCTATTAATGGAAAATTGGGAGCCTGCGCATCATACTGCCGTTTAGTATTGGTATATACATATCCAAGGTATAATTCGGTTTCTTCTTCTCTTGCCTGTAAATAGGTTTCAAAACCGGCAGTAGTTATGTTTTGTGCCGCATTGTACCAGTGCATATTGTAGGGGTTCGTAATTGAGTCCAGAAGCAATGGGTGTTGAATGGCGGTATAAAAAAAGCTTTGATTTAAGGTAAACTGCCATTCATCGGCACGCCATTTATAATTAACATCAAAGTTTACACCGGCACTTTTTTCTGCAACGGTACCGGCTTTATATCCGGCCAGGTAACGGTAAAAGCGTTCATCTACATCTCCCGAAAATAAAGAAGGTGTTTTATAACCCATGCCACCACCCAATCGAAAGGTAAGTTGCGGGCTAAACCGATACATGAACGATATACGCGGCAGTAAAAAATTACCATATACACTATGGTGGTCAGCACGCATTCCGGCTTCTGCCGTTAATTTGGGTGTAATTTTCCAATCGTCTTGTAGGTATGCCCCTATGGTATAACCATTTTCATTGGTTAAAAAAGTGCTATCAGGTAGTTTCTTCACAAAGGCATCGCCGTTAAAATTTAACCCGGCAACCCAGTTATGGTGATCATTTTTTTTGCTGTAAGCCAATTCCGTATACCATAAATTTTGATTGGCTTGCATACCAAATAAATTAGTAAGTACCTTGCGGTTATATAAACTGGTTGTACCTTTTAAGCTTAAATGTGCGCCATTGGTTAATTGGTATTCCCAATCTGCGTCAAAGGTATTGCGTAAGCTTTTATTTTGAATGAAGAACTGATGCGCTGCATTCACTTTCCCGTCTAACACCTGCATATCTCCACCTTTTCGGTCTTCTGCATTAAGGGTATAACCCACAATAAAGGTACTGTTGGCATTATTGTAAACAAATAAACGCGGATGTATAAACAGGCTTTTTACATTGGGTACTGTACTAAAGCCATTATGATAAATATCAATGGCTTGTTGTGTATTGCCGCCTGCAAATACAGTGTAGCCCAGTTGCTGATTACGGGCAGAAGAAAACAGGTTCACATTATTTTCCAATAGGGAAGTTCTGTTGAATAAAATACTGTTTTCGGGTTGGTTTCGTTTGGGTGTTTTAGAAACTAAGTTCATCATACCGGCAATGGCACCTCCCCCATACAAAGTAGACGCTGCACCTTTAATTAATTCAACCTGCTTTAAATCTAATGGCGGAATTTGTAACAAGCCAAAACTGCCTGAATATCCGGCAAATAAAGGCATTCCATCGCGCAATATTTGCGTATACCTTCCCGGTAATCCTTGAATACGTAAATCGGCATTACCGGTAGCGGCATTGGTTTGTTGTACCTGTATACCTGCTACATCGCCCAATAAACCCAACATATTACCCGGGTTAATTTGTGTTTCTTCCTCAATTTCTTCTGAGCCAATTACTTCCACTCGGGTCGGTAAGTCTTCTATTCTGGAATTGGTTTTTGAAGCGGCTACCACTATTACATCGGCTAGTTGGTTGGTTGTATGCTGCAAATGTATTTGTAGCATTAGTTCGCCTTTTGCAGGTATTTGAATAGTAGTGTCTTTATTAGCTAAGCCGGTATAGCTGAAGCGAATTTTTTGTTTTAGTTCAGCAGTTTTTAAGTGAAAAATAAAATGGCCGGTGCTATCGGTAATAGTTGTTTGTTTTATTTCAGGCAATTTAACAGTAACGCCACTTAATGGCTGTAGCCCGGCACTATCCAATACCACACCCCGCAATATTTGCTGCGACAGGGTTGCCTGGTAAAACATTAAAAGTAATAATGTGCTATATATACGTAACATGGTTAAATAAAATGGTTAAAATGATAAACATTTACAGCAGGGGTATACCGTTGTAATCATTGTGAAAACAGTATTTGCACACCTGCATCAACAATTGTATGATGTAGCGGTTTTCAACAAGCATTTTTTGAATGCCGCTCAGTTAACTTTTTATGGAAGTGTTGCTTAAATAACAGTAGGTAAAGGTGGGTGGAATACATTACCAATATAGCCGGTTGCAAGGCCATTAAAAGTTGTAATAACGGTATAGGGTTGTTGTGGAATAAAATAAAGGATATTGTTGAAAATATGCAACGGATGAAAAAATAAAATAGAGAAACTAATGGCAGCAGTATTGGGTACCGGCACAAAAGGATGGCTACCATTTTTGTGCGTTTCCTGTTGTTCGGTGGGGTCAAATCCGGCGCACAATAATTTATCGCCAATAAATTCCAATAAATTCAAGTTATCGTCTTCTTGCAGGCAGTAATTGTATAAGGCAACAAAACTTCTACCTGCGTTTATGTGGTTGGGTAAAGTAACCAATGTATGCAAACTTAATGCAGCAATAAGGCATAATGCCGTTATTTTTTTTAGCCCATTCTGCAATATTACCTGCACATGCATAAGTTATGGTATTGGTTCATTAGCCGGGAATACGGGAAATGTATTTTTCAATTTCTTTAATCTGATCAACCACCTGTTTGGTTTTGGGCTTACAGGCTTTGGCTTTTCTGAAATAGTCTTTAGCCGCTCTAAACTCCCGCTTATTCATAAATATTTGGCACATGCCTAAAAAGGCAACAGCTTCACTTTCTTTATCAGGAATACCTAAACGTATGGCTGCTCGCATATAGGTTTCGGCTTGTTTTAAGTCGCCCTTTTGCATAGCCATCATACCCAACTGCAATTTATTGGCGCCTTCTGCTTCCGGCATCGGAGCCCCCAAATCGTTACTTTTTTTCAGGTGTTTTTCGGCTGTATCAAAATCCTGGTTCATCATAGCCAAATTACCTTTAATGGTAAAATAGGTTGAGCGAACGGGTTTGTATAACAAATTAGGAAACCAAATGGAATTCAATATTTTTTCTACTTCTTCTACATTTCCTTGTTCCATGGGGTCTTGAATTAAACGCAAGGGTCCGATAAAGAAATGGGTGAAAATAGCAATTACTGCCAGTAAATACAATACAAAAGCAGGCCAAAAACCACTGGTAATGGTTACTACCACCGCTAATATAAGTGCTAAAATACCTAGCCAGAATCTATATTTAATAATCAGGTTATAAAACTTCATATGCTTTTTTTATGGGCTGCAAAGATAGGGTGCAAAAGTACAAAGCAGATGCCTGATTTTAAAGCAGCTTTTGCACTTTAAAAGCGGTCGTCATTTACTTCTATCCAATTCCCCTCTGTATCCTGCAGGTAAATTTGTTGAACGCCATCTTGCCTTTTGGTAATGCCATGCTTTTCGCCCGTCCAGCTTTGATAAGCAACGCCCAAATTACTTAAATGCTCAATAAAAGCTTTTAAGTTAGGCACGCTGAAGCAAATATGGGTATTAATATCGTGGTTTTTAACCGCTTTGGCACCTTGAATAAGGTGTAATTGACTATGCGGGCCTATACGGTACCAAACATGCTTGCCATCGTGAAAAGGTTCGGGTATGGTGTCTAAATACATCACATCATGATAAAAATCGGCTTGCTTTTGCAAATCAAACACATATACTGCAATATGATTAAGGGTAGGATGCATGCCGGCCATGGCATTTTTTTGAGCAAACAAAGTGTGGCCGCTGCATAATAAGATAGCTAAAAAGGCCATAGCAAGTGATTTCATACTTCAATTTTAAATGGGAAGATACCAATTTTAGCCGGCTACTACGCCCAAATTAGCTGTATAAGGTTTATTTAAGGTTTTAAAACCACAAAATATAGTGCTACCATAGGTAAAATGGTGATGATGACACCCGGTGATTTACGAGTAGGCAAAAAAGGGTAAAACTGTTATACCAGCCATTCAACTTCTATTCCTCTTCGATACAACGCCCACTCAACAGCGTTGCGCAACGCTGTTGACCCGAAGCAATCTCGAAGCGGTATGGGAGGGGGGGAGTAGAAAGGTGGATAAAAGCAAAGCAGAAACTAAAAAAGCCATTGAGCCAAAAAATAAATTAATTAAAAATGCTATTCCAATACGTAGAAATACGTTTTGATGTATGATGAGTAATAATTATTTTAGTATTT
>NZ_JBMFQT010000012.1:0-21620 GCF_049968455.1 Hydrotalea sp.
GGCATAAAGGCCATGATGACTTGACATCATCCCCTCCTTCCTCACGCCTTACGGCGGCAGTTTCAGTAGAGTTCCCAGCTTTACCTGTTGGCAACTACCGATAGGGGTTGCGCTCGTTGCGGGACTTAACCCAACACCTCACGGCACGAGCTGACGACAGCCATGCAGCACCTTACCACCTGTGTATTGCTACAAAACCAGCTTTCACCGGCTGTCAAGTGGCATTCTAGCCCAGGTAAGGTTCCTCGCGTATCATCGAATTAAACCACATGCTCCACCGCTTGTGCGGACCCCCGCCAATTCCTTTGAGTTTCAACCTTGCGGTCGTACTTCCCAGGTGGATTACTTAATGCTTTCGCTCAGACACTAACTGTTTATCGCTAATGTCGAGTAATCATCGTTTAGGGCGTGGACTACCAGGGTATCTAATCCTGTTTGATCCCCACGCTTTCGTGCCTCAGCGTCAATATTTGTGTAGCAAGCTGCCTCCGCAATCGGTGTTCTATGTCATATCTATGCATTTCACCGCTACATGACATATTCCGCTTACCTCCACAATATTCAAGACATATAGTATCAATGGCAGTTCCGAAGTTAAGCTCCGGTATTTCACCACTGACTTACATGCCCGCCTACGCACCCTTTAAACCCAGTAAATCCGGATAACGCTTGCACCCTCCGTATTACCGCGGCTGCTGGCACGGAGTTAGCCGGTGCTTATTCATAGGGTACCGTCAACTACCTTCAAAAAAGTATCTTTCTTCCCCTATAAAAGAAGTTTACAACCCAGAGGGCATTCATCCTTCACGCGGCATGGCTGGATCAGACTTGCGTCCATTGTCCAATATTCCTTACTGCTGCCTCCCGTAGGAGTCGGGCCCGTGTCTCAGTGCCCGTGTGGCTGATCATGCTCTCACATCAGCTACTGATCGTAGGCTTGGTGGGCCTTTACCCCGCCAACTACCTAATCAGACGCACACCCATCAATAAGCGGCTCGCGCCTCTCATAAAATCCAGATGCCTGAACTTTATCTTACGGGGTATTAATCCAAATTTCTCTGGGCTATCCCCCTCTTATCGGAAGGTTGTGTACGTGTTCCGCACCCGTTTGCCGGTCGCCACCCATATATTGCTATACTGTGCTGCCCCTCGACTTGCATGTATTAAGCCTGCCGCTAGCGTTCATCCTGAGCCAGGATCAAACTCTCCATTGTAAATAGATTGCTCAATCTGACTATTAACTCTCTTAAAAAATTAACGTCGGATCTCTCTTGTTGTCTCTTTCGTTTTTACACTAAAAATGCTTACCTAATATCTCTATTAAGTACTGTTGCTTCCAATATTTCAAAGACCTTCTTTCCTTTTTATTCTCCCACAATCTCTTCCCCTTTCTCTCACCCTCTTCCGTAATTGGGGTTGCAAAAGTAATAACCTACTCCTTCCTAACCAAACTTTTTTTGAACTATTTTTTCAAAAAAAATAAAAACCTACAAAAACAAAAATTTAAAAAATCAATAAAACACAATACAGCAAAGAACTTTAGCGTATTTATAGCATTCAAAAAAAAATTGTTAACCGCTGAAAAAAAATTGCTGAAAAAAAATAACGGTTACACAAATAGCTAACCGTTATGTATCATGAATTGTCATTTTTGTTTAGTATCTGTGGTGAAATTTTACAACTATTCACCAAACAGATAGAGGCATAAAAGCCGAACAGCGATGCAACATTTGGAGACCATACCAATATCCAAATGTTTAAGCAGGCACGGATAATTTTTCCGGATCCCAACGCATAATTGCTTGTTTAAAGTAACTGTCATTACATAAAAGGGCAGGTGCAGCAGCGCGGTAACCAAATAATGCATCTTCGCGAGAAGTGGTTCCGGTACGTATGTCCTGAAAGAAATTATAAAAGTGGTCGAAATGCGCACCTTTGTAACCCTCTTCAGCTTTGTAAACTATTGTATCGGGAGGTAACATTTTCTTGCGGTCGTAGCCGGAAATATTGGCTGCATTAATTTTGGTTTTCAACAAAGGATCATCGGCAGGAGCATAACTTTTATTAGTGGTTAGGGTAACTTTATCCCATTCAACAATCATTGAACCTTCATTGCCCACCATTCTTAAATAAGTGTTATCAGCAGTTCCATCTACAAAATTTACCCTTAAGGAAAGATTAAAAGCCGGATGAGCTGCTGTTTCAGGATAATCAAACATACCCAATAATATATCCGGCACTTCTCTTCCGTCTTTCCAATAACGTAATCCACCGGTAGCCATTACTTTGGTAGGCCCCATTGAATTGGTTATATAATGCAAGCTGGAAAACAAATGCACAAACAAATCGCCGGAAACACCTGTACCGTAGTCGCGATAACAACGCCACCGGAAAAAGCGAAGGGGATCAAATGGTCTGTCACTATAATTGTGTAAGAAAGTTTTCCAGTCAACTGTTTTAGTAGATGCATCGGCAGGTATATCATATTGCCATGCCCCGAAAGGAGAGTTGCGTGCCCAAAAACCTTCTGCATAATTTAATTTTCCAATAGCGCCGGCTGCCAATAATTCCTTGGCTTTCTCATTGCCTAATGAACTCATTCCTTGGCTTCCTACCTGAAATATTACTTTATTGGCATTTTGAGCTGCCACAACAGCTGCACCTTCTGTTACATCATGTACCATAGGTTTTTCACAATACACATGTTTGCCTTTATTCATGGCATCTACGGATATGGTTTTATGCCAATGGTCGGGTGTGGCAACAATTACAGCATCTATATCTTTTCTATTTATAATTTCCCGATAATCGCGGGTAGTGAAAATATCATTCCCATAATGTTTTTTTGCATCGGCCAAACGACCATCATACAAATCGCAAGCAGCAATTAATTTAATACCTGGCACTGTTATGGCTGTGTTCGCATCGGCAGTACCCATACCACCGGCACCAATTAGGGCTATTTGAATATGATCATTAGCACTATATTTTCGTTTAGGCAAAAATGCCATGCGGTTATTAGCGGCCCAACCACTAACGGAAGGCAACAGGGCAGCAGCGGCAGCCCCTTTCGACAGATATTCAATAAAAATTCTTCGTGAAGACATCGTCATGTTTTTTTTCATACAGCTTAATTATCGAATGAAGGAAAAATTAAAGAGTTCAATTTAAAAAAAATAACCCTTAACACAAAATTTAAGTATTAACCACATTTAATGATTAATTTTGATATTCCATTTTAATTGTTCACCTATTAAATAGTTTAGTTATGTCATTTACATTACCCGCTTTACCTTATGCTTTCGATGCATTAGAACCTTTTTTTGATACTACTACCATGCAAATTCACCATGGCAAACACCATCAAGCTTATGTTGATAATTTGAATAAAGCCATTGCCGGTACACCTAATGAAGGTAAATCATTAGAGGCTTTGGTGGCTGTTGCCGGAAGTATTTCACCTGCTGTTCGCAATAATGGTGGCGGGCATTGGAACCATAGTTTCTTTTGGGAAATATTAGCTCCTAATGCAGGAGGCGCTCCTACAGGTGCGTTAGCAGATGCTATTAATGCCACTTTTGGCTCTTTTGATGCTTTTAAAGAAAAATTCAATAACGCCGGTATGACTCGCTTTGGCAGTGGTTGGGCTTGGCTAATTGTAAAGGATGGTAAATTAGAAATTACTTCAACCCCTAATCAAGATAATCCTTTAATGGATGTTGCAGAAGTAAAAGGTCAGCCTATTTTGGGTGTTGATGTTTGGGAACATGCTTATTATTTAAAATATCAAAACCGCAGGGCCGAGTTTCTGTCTGCTTTTTGGAATGTAGTTAACTGGCAAAAAGTAGCTGAACATTACAGCAAAGCAAAATAATACTTTAAAATAAAAGTAGTTATAATAGGAAAGTCGGCTATTACAGCCGACTTTTTTATGGAGAAAATCGCCTATCAAAATCTTTCCTACAGCAATACCTTGTCGTTATATTCCTACAAGAAGTTGACAGATTATTCTATTGTCGTAAGTTGATGCATTGTTTAGTTTTACATCAGATTCAATATCCATTTTAAACCACACAATATCCTATAACCATGTTTACCAATTATTTCATTAAGGATGTATTCGTTTGAAGGTGCGAATCATCCTTTTTTTATGTACATATGGTTGCAATGTGTTTTTGGTTAAAAATTAAAAGGGAAGCCTGTACCAAATCATTTTTCAGGCAGGGTGAATAGTATAGAACGGCTGATATTTTTATCTGGCCGTTCCTTTTTTATACACTCTTCCATCTTATATAATTGGAATTATTTCCTGTCTTCTGTATTTTTAAGTAGTTATTCCATTCAAAACTGACGTATGCCACAACAACCCTTTTCATCTACCTTTCCTTACCAAATACAATACTTTATTGCAACGGCAAAAAGTATTCGTTTCGTTTTTAGGTTATTGATTGTAACATTGTTGGCTTCCATTTGCTTCCACATTACTGCATTAGGACAATCTGTTTCAACCGATAAAAAATTAACGGCCAAATTACAATCTTATTTAAAAAATTTTCATGGGCAAGCCGGCATTTATGTGTATAGTTTTCAACAACACAAACAAGTAGCCATAGCACCCGACACCGTTTTTCCAACAGCCAGCATGGTTAAAGTGCCTATTTTAATTGCTTTAATGGATAAAATAAAGGCGGGAGAATTGCAGTACCATCAAACTTTTACTTATTACGATTCTTTAGCCTACCCTGGGGTTGATATGCTAGCTTCCTTTAAAAATGGTGAAAAAATTGAACTGAGTAAACTAATATTATTGATGCTTTCATTAAGCGATAATACTGCCAGTTTATGGCTGCAGGCCATTGCCGGTGGAGGTAATCACATTAACAACTTAATGGATAGTTTAGGCTTTAAGCAAACACGTGTTAATAGCCGAACACCCGGAAGAGAAGCGATTAGATTGCAATATGGCTGGGGTCAAACTACTCCTTACGAAATGGCTATGATAATGAAAAGAATTGCATCGGGTTCACTATTAGGCGAACCCTACGATGATAAAATGCTAAGATTATTAAGCAGAAACTATTGGGACGAAGAAGCGCTTTCGCAAATTCCGGCTAATGTATTTGTTGCCAGTAAGAATGGCGCGGTGGATGCCAGCCGCAGCGAAGTACTGTATGTGAATGGTAAAAAAGGCACCTATATATTTTGCATTTGTACCAACCACAATACCGACCAAAGTTGGGAAACAAACAATGAAGCATGGGAGTTATCACGTAACATTTCCAAATTACTTTGGGAATATTATCATTAAAAAATATGATACACAATTAAGCTCATTGCATAAGCCAATCCTGTCATATATACAAACTGAATAGCCGGCCATTTCCAACTGCGGGTTTCCCGTTTTACCACTGCTAATGTACTCATACATTGCATGGCTAATACATAAAATACCATTAACGACAAACCGGTAGGCAAAGTGTATACTTTACTTCCATCGGCATATGTAGCCTGTTGCATTTTTTCACGAAGTGAAATATCCTCATTCCCCTCTTCAACAGAATACAGAGTGGCCATAGTGCCAACAAATACCTCCCTTGCCGCAAAAGAGGTAATTAAAGCAATGCCAATTTTCCAATCAAACCCAATTGGTTTTATTATAGGCTCAATTGTTTTACCTAAAATGCCGGCATAAGAATGTTGCAGTTTTTGTGAAGCCAACTCACGTTGCAATGCTACCGTTTCTGAAGGTTGTTGTTGCATTAACTGATGGTATTTCGTTTCTATTTGTTGCATTTGTTGGCCAGGACCATAACTACTTAAAAACCACAGTAACAAACTAATAACCATAATTACTTTACCGGCATCACGAACAAAAATCTTTGCTTTTTCCACCATGGTAATGCCCACATTTTTCCAACGTGGAGCTCTGTAAATGGGCAATTCCAAAATGAAGAAACTTTTTTCGTTTACTTTAATAAAACGCTTCATTACCGAACTAACAATTAATGCCATAACTAAACCCAATAAATACAGCCCCATCATTACCAAACCTTGTAAACTTAAGAAACCCAGGTAATATGTGTTTTTAATAACTAAAGAAATTAGAATGGTATAAATCGGCAATCTTGCACTACAACTCATTAGTGGGGTAACCATAATGGTTAACAATCTTTCTTTTTTATTTTCAATATTTCTAGTGCTCATTATGGCCGGCACTGCGCAAGCAAAACCGCTAATCATGGGCATTACACTTTTACCATTCAGTCCCACTTTACGCATTAGTTTATCGCTTAAGAAGCTAATGCGTGCCATATACCCGGAATCTTCTAAAATGGTAATCAATCCAAATAAAATCATGATTTGCGGCACAAATACCATGATACCGCTTAGACCTGCTACTAAGCCATTTATGAGTAAATTACTCCACCAGGCTTCCGGTAAATTAGTATTTAAAAAATTAGACAGTTGGGTGAATAGCCATTCAATACCATCCATTGGATAACTGGCCAGCCAAAAAATACTTTGAAAAAGAATAAACAAAACTGCCAACAAAATAATATACCCCCAAAAACGATGAAGCAAAATATTATCTAACTGATTGGTGAATAATTTCTGCTCCAGCGGATCGGGTTCTACCACATTTTTCTGCAATATTTGGTGTATGCGTCGGTAGCGATGCAGAATTTCTTCTGCTTGTGTTTTTGTAGGATTAAAATTATTTTGTATTTCTATGTTTTCAATAGCTGTTTGTTGTTGCGGCGTTAAAGGAAAGTTTTCATGATTAATTAGGTAATGAATAGCAGCATAATCACTTAACTGTGGAAAAATTTGCTGCACCGATTCAATGGCTTTTGGTGCCACACTTTTATTATCAACAAAATCGTGTAAGGGAACGGAATTTTGTTTTTTGGCCACCATACCAATTACCTTACGCAAATGGGCTAATCCTTTATTTTTACGAGGGTTAACAGGCACCACCGGCACACCTAAATCGGCTTCAATACCTGCCACATCTATCTTTATACCCTTTTTAATAGCCAGGTCGTTCATGGTTAAAGCCACCACTACAGGCCGCTTCAAATCGAGTATTTGTGAGCAAAACAAAAAATTACGCTTTAAATTACTAGCATCCGCAACCAAAACAATAACATCTGCATCTACGTCTTTATCGGCATTCATCAACACTTTATAAGCTACCCATTCATCTGCTCTGCGAGGGTATAATGAATACGTTCCCGGTAAATCAATTAATTCGGCCTTTAATGTTTCATCAATAGCCAAAATACCGATTTTTTTATCAACCGTAACTCCGGGAAAATTACCTACTTTTTGATTTAAGCCGGTTAAAGCATTAAACAAAGAGGTTTTTCCGCTATTGGGATTTCCTACTAAAGCTATGCTTAATAATTTTTTTTTGGGCTCCACGTGCATGAATATAAGTACAAATGTACTATACACCCATTCTATTATAATTACGAGGTTGGGAAAACAATATTTATTCACTTCGGTACGATAATTGAATTGGTCAATTATTTTTGTATATTAAATAATATGATAGCGAATTCAACTATACACAAATGCTCGGTTTCAACTAACAAATTAATAAGGGAACCCCACAAAACAAGCTTTACCTTACTATGCCTGTTTTTAACCGGTTTGCTATTACAAAGCCATACAGCCGTTAATGCACAATCAAAAAGAAAAAAAGCCAAAGCCGAAAAAGCAGCCATAGCCAAACTGAAAGGCGATATTGGTCATCATTTAACCCAGCTGCACGCTATTGAACACGAAAATATTCCTGCTTATTTTCAAATGTTTTTGCAAAAGAACAATATAGGCCCATTAGTCAATAACAGTTTTGTTGATAGCTTTATAGTAGATGAGGGTTACGATTTTAGGAATAATAACACCAATGTTTCACTAAACGGCATTCAACTAACTGCAGGAACAGATTTTTATCCATTTTCATTTAGCAGTAATGCACAAATTAGTGGTGAAGCTGCTCCGGCCTTAAATGAAAGGGGTGCCCCATGGTTTTATAATTTGGGTGATGTTTGGCATGAACATGCAAAGGATAGTTTATTTAATTTAACCGATTACTGCTTACAGCAAGCCAAAAGAGCGGCCAACAAAGGAGCAACTGCCCTACTATTTTATAACTTACAAAACGATATACCTGCTGAACATATTTTTACCCCTTTGAATAGAAAGGATAGTTGTTCAATTCCTATTGTATACATTACCAAGTCCGGATGGAAAAAGTGTAATGCCGATGAGGTGAACACTATGGATATTGATGTGGCCATCAATATCCAGCCCAAAAAACTAAATGGCATAAACTACGTGGGCTTCATCAATCATCAAGCAGATAGTACAGTTGTTTTGTATAGTAAAGCTTCGGTTGAAGGATTGGCCACTTTACTAAGTATGGCACCTAACTTAAATAAGCTTACTCATTTAAATTTTGCCATCGTTTATCAGCCTCAATCAAAATACCCACTAACGCAAAGCAACTTATTAACACAAATACAAAATGTTAACCCGCAGAAGTACATTATAGGTGTTGAAATTTTAGCTGATACCGATAAAGTAATTACTGTTACAGAAAACCAAATGCCTTTTATTTTTCGATTAAATGTTGAAAGCACAAAAGTCAATAATAAGCAAGATGGTTCCATACCTTTGTTTAGCACACTTCAATATGTTTTAACAAACACCTGGCACAATGCTAATATTGACGAACAGACAAACGCTATTGAGGCTTTAATAGAACATTTACAAACTTTACTATATAACCCTGTGAATTATTTAAATACTCATCCCTAAAAATGTCCTTGCTGAAATAAATATGATAAAACAAAAGTTAGATATCAGCCAGATGAGTAATGATTATTTTGATGAGACTTTCATCTTGGGGATTATGGCACCCATCAAAAATTACTATTTTGTATGGATGTTGAATAATTTTTTGGATTTCGATTTTTCGTTATCAACCGAATCAAATATTGAGCTGCATAAAAAAAACCGTATTTATCGCTTCAATTTATACAAAGCAGTACAGCCCGATTTGAATTTAGTGCATTTATTGTTTCATAATCAATTTGAGGGAGAAGCTTTATTGCCCGAATTAAAGCATTTTGATTTTATTTGGCTAATAAAGGGGAATGGCATGCAAAACGAACTTGGTACTGCCATTTTAGAACAAATAAAACCACTTAACCAAGTGCAATTGGTAACTGAAATTGTACCCGATCAAATTAAAAACATCAGTAATTTAATTATTTAAATTTTTTTTATGTGGGAACAAACGAATCATCAGTTATATAAAAAATTTATTTTCAATGACTTTTCTGAAGCTTTTGCCTTTATGGTTAGAGTTGCTTTAATTGCCGAAGCCATGAACCACCATCCCAAATGGACCAATGTTTGGAATACTGTTGAAATATGGTTAAGCACACACGATGCAGGTGATGTTGTAACTGATAAAGATATAAAACTATCCCAAAAAATTGATGCGCTTATTTCTCATTAATATCTACATTTACTTTGTATTTATAATAAATTATAAGCCTATTTTCAGACATAAAAAAGCCCCTTAACAATTTAAGGGGCTTTTTGTATTGTAGTACTTACTAACCTTTTTTTCTTTGCATTACTTTTTCTACCGCTTCAAAAATATGAGGTGCATCTAAACCATATTTTTGTAATAATTCCATTGGCGTTCCACTTTCCCCAAAAGTATCTTTCGTACCAACATACTCAATAGGAATGGGTAAATGCTTTGCAGCCACTTGTGCAATAGAATCACCTAAACCACCTATGATATTATGCTCTTCAACTGTAACAGCGCATTTTGTTTTGGTAATTGACTGTAATACGGCTGCTTCATCTAATGGTTTAATGGTGTGTATATTAATTAATTCCACACTAATGCCTTTATCTTCCAACATTCTGCCGGCTTCAATAGCTTTCCAAACCATATGGCCGCAAGCAAAAATAGAAACATCGGCTCCTTCACTTAATTTTTGTGCTTTACCAATTACAAAATCACTTCCATCTACTGAAGTAAAATTGGGCCATTTGGGACGACCAAAACGTAAATAAACAGGACCCTGGTAATTGGCAATAGCTTTTGTAGCGGCTTTGGTTTGATTAAAATCGCAGGGTACAATTACCGTCATACCCGGCAACATTTTCATTAAACCAATATCTTCTAAAATTTGGTGGGTAGCACCATCTTCGCCCAAAGTTAAACCGGCATGCGAAGCACAAATTTTTACATTTTTATTACTGTAAGCCACACTTTGGCGTATCTGGTCGTAAACCCTACCGGTGCTGAAGTTGGCAAATGTAGTTGTATAAGGAATTTTACCGCCAATGGTTAACCCTGCAGCAATACCAATCATATTAGCTTCGGCAATACCACATTGAACAAATCGGTCGGGAAAATCTTTAATAAAGGGTGCTATTTTCATAGAGCCGGCCAAGTCGGCGGTTAAAACAACAATATTTTCATTGGCCTTACCGGCTTCATAAATACCTTCTCCAAACCCTCCTCTTGTTTCCTTTTCATTCTGAACCTGAATGTCTTTCAATTTCATCGCTTCCTGATTTTGTGTAGTATAAAAATTATTTAACGTTTTATGCTAATTCATTTTGTGCAACGCAATTTAGTACAATTGCAGGAAGCCATAAAATGAAAAATTCATCCATTATATTACATAATCCTGAGAATAAAGGGTTGCATTAAGTTGCATTGTTTATTACTATATCTTTCACATTGCCTGTACGCTTTAATACACCCCATTGTTGCAATTCTCCTTTCAATGCTTTTTTAAAGGCCCTAAACAAAATAACCAACATAATCCACCTATATATAAGTCGTTGTGGAATAATCCACAATAGTTTAATGGGCTTCTCTTTTTCAAATGCAAATGCCATAAAGGCAATTAATGCATCCACTACTAAGAAAATAAGATAATACAAGGCAATTTTCCCTCTGTTTTCCGATAGTAGTCCCAATAACATAAACAAATCACCCAAGGGAGAAAACAGGGGAACAATGTATTTAAACACTAAAATATCTGGTAATGCTATCCATCCCAATCCTTTATAGCCCACATTGAATAAGGCATCTCTATTTTTCCAAAAGGTTTGCATCACACCAAACGTCCAACGAAAGCGTTGTTTTGAAAATTCTTTCAAGGTTTCGGGGGCTTCCGTTAAAGCAATAGCTTTAGCTTCATTTTCAATAATATAACCTGCACGTAAAATGCGAATAGTTAAATCACAATCTTCTGCCAAAGTATCGGTAGTAAAGCCACCGGCATCTTCAATCGCTTTTTTTCTAAATGCCCCAATTGCGCCGGGTACAACGGTTATTGCATTGACGTATGAGAAGGCTCTTCTATCAAAGTTTTGACTGGTGATATATTCTATGCTTTGCCATTTCGTTAATAAATTAATGGTGTTACCCACTTTAACCGAGCCGGCTACAGCACCTACTTTTTCATTGGCAAAATGCCACATGAGTTTAGATACCGCATCAGGCAATAATTTGGTGTCTGCATCTATACATACAACAAAATCGGCATTGGCATTGGCAATTCCATAATTTAAGGCAGAAGCTTTACCACCATTGGGTTTTGTAAAAATCTTCAATCGTTCATTGTTTTGAAAAGCATCTACCACTTTTTGGTAAGTGCTATCAGCACTTCCATCATCAACAAAAACAATGTCAAAATTGGGATAATCGCATTGCAATAAATTTTTCAAGGAACTTACCACATTTACTTCTTCATTGTAAGCAGGAACAATAATTGAAACGCCAGGTAGATAATCAGCTGAAGGAATAATCTTTTTTTCTTTTCTTCGTTCTAAGATTGTCAAAATCAATAAAATCAATAAACGTAATGCTCCAAATACTAAAAATGTTAAAAACAAAACATACAATATTTGCCCAATAACAAAGCCTGCTTCTGCTAAAAAATAATTAAATTGAATTAGCTGATAGCCGCTACCTTTTGGAACACGAGGCATTAAGTCTGCATGGGTTTTGTGTAATAAATCGGCAATAGTAGTAAACGTATAGCCTTTGCCCTGAAAGTAACGAATGATCATTCCAACTGCCTTCACGGTAGCACTTCTATCCCCTCCTGCATCGTGTAATAAAATGATATTAGAGCTATCTCCATTATCTAAGTGTTGATTATAAATAGAAACTACGCGATTAAAAATAGTATCTGCATTAAAGTGTGGTATTTCTCCTGCCTGCCAGTCTTCAGGGTCAACACTTTCCCCAACAGTAATATAGTTACGTGTTCTGCTTAATGCCACCGGAGCCATTTCTTCGTATTTTTCCGGATCACTATCGGCATTAAAAGGGGCTCTGAATAATATGGTACTATGCCCCGTAATACATTCTAACAATAAACGAGTAGCATCCATTTCCAAATAAGCTCTTTTCTTACTTACCTCGGCAATATTGGGATGCGTAAACGTATGGTTACCAATTTCGTGTCCTTCTTTAAATACTCGTTTCACCAACGGTATATTATTTTCCATGTTAATGCCTATCATAAAAAATGCGGCAGGCACATGGTAATGCGCCAAAGTATCTAAAATTTCCGGCGTGTATTTTGAATCGGGGCCATCATCAAAAGTCAATACTAATTTTTTATCAGATGATTGACCATATTTTCGAACAACATAAGTAGAAGGTAATTTATCATATTGTTCCTCACTGATAAGCATTGCCGAAGAATCTATTTCCGGTGTTATATGGCCATCGGTAGGTGTTGAAACCATGTCTAAAATTTCACCATTACCAATAAAATCGGGGGTTGACATGGATGGCACGTCAGATAATGCCTTAAAGTTGAAATTTTGAAGTGCTGCTTTGTTCAAGGGCTTATTATAAAATTCCCATACCCGGCTATCCTCACTACCTAATCGCCAAAGGGCAGTACCGGCTAACCCATATTCCGTTGCAAAGCGTAATGAATTGAAGTTAGTGGCCGCATCAGTAAAATACACTTCATGCAGATGATTCTTTTGGTCGTAATAACTATAGTTTAAGTTATAAGTATCATTATTATAATCAATGGTAGCATCGCTTTCGCGGGCAATAGCCAAGGCTTCCTGATAGGTAACGGGAATGGCTTTACCTTTCTTTGTCCAATCGTACCCAAATGCTGCCAAATTTAGTACAATTTTCGATGGGTCTACTTTTTGAGCTAATGCATCAACAGCCGACTCTATCCATTTTTGTGAGCAAATAGGACCCGGTTTCGTATTATCATTATACTCATCATAAGCCATTAAAAAAATATAATCGTTATACTTGGCTAAACCGGCATAGTCATAATCTTCATTAAAGGGCGAAACATTTTGGGTAACCACCAGGTTTAAATCGTGCAGTGTTGTATAGAGCTTTTTTTCAAAATTGGTGAGTACTTCATTGTTTTTTTCCTTCAAATCTTCAAAGTCAACATTAATGCCCGATAAATTGTATTTCACCAAAAAGCGCGCAACATCTTGCACCAGCCTGTCAGACTTAGCCGGGTTGTTTAAAATTCGGTGCAAAGCATTACCGGTAAATATGCCATTATAGTTGTTTGATAACATGGGAACAACTTTAACACCCGATGCTTTTATTAGGTCTAACACCCTTGGTTCCATTACTGAAAAAAGCGTATCGGCTTTGGGATCAATAAATAACCATTCGGGCAATACGAGGTTAAGCTTTGAAATATTTTTTTTAAGGGAATAGTATGATTGTGCGTCCCAGTTTACAAAAAAGGCGGCACGGATTCCCAGACTATCACTAAAGTCATTGTTTTTAGATAAGTTTAATATACTATCAGCTTGCCCACACCCTCTTCCCTGCGACCATTTTACATTAATAAGCGATCGGAATCCCTGGTATTTTTTAGCCAAATTGCTTTTTTTAAAAACAGGTGCTTCACCTGCAAGCACTTTTTTAACCGCTCTTCCCTCTAAAGGAATGGTTGGGTTTTGTTTACTAATAACGTGTACAGTAATTGAGAAAACAAGCGAAAGCATGATGATTATAAACAGCAAAAGACGTCCCAGCCATTTAAATCGTTGCCAGCGGTATTTATTATTAGTTTGAAAAACTTGTGCATTTCCTGCCATATAGTGTAAATAACAATCGGAAAATTTTTGAAGTACGAAGTTCCTACTAAATCAGCAAAAAAGGTTACTTCCTTAAAAGTAACCTTGAATATATAGAAAATTTTAAGGAAATATAAACGTATTATCCTTCAAAGGTAGAATAAAAGTAGGGTGTCTTTGCTTCAAACTCCGCACTACAGGTATCCACTATTTTATAACTACGGGTAATGCCTAATGCTTTACGTTTTTCATAAACAGCATCATCGGTTGTATTACCTTGTAAAATTTTAGCAATTTGGGCGTCACTAAAACCCTCTTTTTTAGCTACTCGCAACAAGTTTTCGGGTAAGGTTTCCAAATTATAATTGGCTATTTCTTTTTCAATTTTGCATATTTCAGCAATCTGATAAATAAACCAACGATCAATACCTGTAGCCTGTGCAATGGTTTTTACGGTTACGCCTTGCATTAAAGCATCTTTAATTCTAAAAATTCTATCCCACTTCGGGGTTTTAATGTATTCAATAATTTCTTCGCTTTTCATTAGGCTTTTGCCATAATAACCAAGCCCCACTGCTTCATTTTCCAAACTTTGACAAGCTTTTTGTATGGCTTCATTAAAACTACGGCCAATGCCCATTACTTCACCCACACTTTTCATTTGCAAGCCCAATGTATCATTAGCACCTTTAAACTTATCAAAATTCCAACGAGGAATTTTTACAATTACATAGTCTAATGCCGGCTCAAAATAAGCGGAAGTAGTTTTGGTAATTTGGTTTTTTAGTTCATCTAACGAGTAACCAATGGCCAACTTGGCAGCAATTTTAGCAATAGGATAACCGGTTGCTTTTGAAGCCAACGCTGAAGAGCGGCTTACCCTGGGATTGATTTCTACGGCAATGATTTCTTCATTATGCGGGTTTAATGCAAACTGCACGTTACAACCACCTGCAAAATTGCCTAAACTACGCATCATTAATATTGCCTGATTACGCATGTCTTGGAAAGCCGTATCGCTTAAAGTCATGGCCGGGGCGACCGTAATTGAATCACCGGTATGCACCCCCATTGGGTCAACATTTTCAACTGTACAAATAATCACTACATTATCATTTTTATCGCGCAGCAATTCCAACTCATATTCTTTCCAACCCAATACTGCTTTCTCCACCAAAACTTCGTGAATGGGCGATGCTTTCAACCCACGTTCCAATGCAGCATCCAATTCATCTTTTGTGTGTACAAAGCTGCCGCCGGTGCCACCTAAAGTAAATGAAGGACGAATTACCAAAGGGAACCCAATTTGTTGGGCATATTCTTTTCCTTCTAAAAAGCTATTGGCTACATGGCTGGGCGCCACTTTAATGCCAATGCGACCCATCAACTGCCTGAATTTCTCCCTATCTTCTGCCGTATCAATAGCTGCTACATCCACACCAATTAATTTCACCCCAAATTTTTCCCATACACCCAACTCATCTGCTTCTTTACACAAATTCAAAGCTGTTTGGCCACCCATGGTTGGCAGTACCGCATCAATTTTATTTTCCGATAAAATTTGCTCAATACTTTCCACAGTCAGTGGCAACAAATAAACCTTATCAGCCATCATGGGGTCAGTCATAATGGTAGCGGGGTTACTATTCACAAGTACCACTTTTATGCCTTCTTCGCGAAGGCTGCGGGCTGCTTGTGAGCCGGAATAATCGAATTCGCAGGCCTGGCCAATAATAATGGGGCCAGAACCAATAATTAACACGGTTTGAATGGAGGTATCTTTTGGCATGGTAAAAACAAATTGCGCAAATGTAAGGCATTCAAACCATGCGGTATTTTAAAATTTGTTTGAAATGAAAAAAATGCCAGCCAAACACTTTAATATTCAATTATGTGTGAATGATTATTGCCCATAAAAATTTATGGAATGCTGCAACATTTTACTGCAAATTGCATTATTGAAAGAAAAACTGATTGTAAGATGACAAAACCGACTATTGGAAAAAAAGCACCCACATTTAGTGGTACCGACCAAAATAATGAAACTGTTGCATTAAGTGATTTTAAAGGAAAAAAAGTTGTGCTGTACTTTTACCCGAAAGATAATACCCCCGGCTGTACGGCACAAGCTTGTAATTTGCGCGATAACTATACCGCATTATTGAAGAAAGGATTTGCCGTAATTGGGATAAGCCCTGATGATAGCAAAAGCCATAAAAAATTTGAAACCAAGTTTAACTTGCCCTTTCCATTAATTGCCGACACAGATCATAGCATTGCAGAAAAATATGGCGTTTGGGGATTAAAAAAATTCATGGGTCGTGAATTCCTGGGCATTCACCGCACTACTTTTTTAATTGATGAGGAAGGTGTTTTAGTACAAATTATAGATAAACCCGACACTAAAAATCATGCTGAACAAGTTTTAGCGGCCTGGAATGCCTTACAATAATCAATTTTGTATGGCATCCTGATAGTTTTAATATAGCCTTCGCAGCAATTTTGTGTATTTTGCCGTAAAAACCGGCATGAACTATATTACCATTATTGGCCTAATTGCTGCATTTGGCACCACAGCATCATTTATACCACAAGCCATCAAAACCATACAAACCAAAAACACATCGGGTATTTCCTTAGGCATGTATGCCTTATTTACTTTTGGCACTTTTTGCTGGTTAATTTATGGCATTTTAAGCCATAGCCTGCCGGTAACCATTGCCAATGCCATTACCCTGCTGTTTTCCTCCATTATTTTAATTTATAAAATAAGGTACAAATAGGCATACTTAGCCCATACAAATACCTATCAACAGCGTTACGCAACGCTGTTGACCCGAAGCAGTATCGAAGCAGGGTCGAAGAAGTATGCTAAGAAGAAGAACGCATCATTCAATTGAGCAAAGTCAAAAATTGGCCAGTAAAAAGCCTTATTTAAAGAAACCAGACTTGTTTGCGTAAATTTGAAACCGCTATTTACTGGCATTCCTATAACAATCATTCAAATAACCATTTGGGCAATCATTCATCAATGAAATCATTTAAAAATTTTTCTATGAAATATGCAATGGCTTTATTACTGTTGGTGTTCCAAAGTTCCGCTTGGGCACAATTAGAAAAACCGGTGCAAGATTGGCCTAATTTGCAAAAATATACCCAAGCCAATGCTGTTTTAATGCAACAATCTGTTCCTAAAAACAGGGTAGTATTTATGGGTAATTCCATTGTTGAATTTTGGTCGGTAAGAGATAGTAGTTATTTTGTACAACACCCCAATTACGTTAATAGGGGTATTAGCGGACAAACCACTCCGCAAATGCTATTACGTTTCAGGCAGGATGTTATTGATTTGAAACCTGCTGCCGTAGTTATTTTGGCCGGCATTAATGATATTGCCGAAAATACAGGCCCCATTCCTTTAACAACTACCATGGGCAATATTGCTTCAATGGCTGAATTGGCAAAAGTGCATCATATAAAAGTAATTTTATGCACAGTGCTGCCTGCCAACCATTTTCCCTGGCGTCCTTCCATATACCCGGCCGATAAAGTAATTGCATTGAATGCTATGATTAAAGCTTATGCACAACAACATCAACTTACTTATGTAAATTTTTATGACCCAATGGTGGATGCAGAAAAAGGTTTACAAGCAAAATACACTATGGATGGCGTTCACCCCAACACTGCCGGATATACCTTAATGGGAGAATTAGTAGATAAAGCCATTCAGACAACATTATTGAAAAAGCCATAATTTATAATAACGCAGGCGCATTGATGCAGAGAAAAAAAATATTCTCAAAATGTTGCTTAATACAATTTTTTATTTAAGGATAGGACGTTTAGGCTGAATGAGTTTGGCAATAAGGCCTGTCCAACCGGTTTGATGAGATGCACCCAAGCCCTTTCCGGTATCTGCATTAAAGTATTCATGAAACCACCAATAATTTTGGAAGTGTTCATCGGTTTGCATTTGCACATCATTTCCCAAATAGGGCTTATGCCCATTTTTATCGGGCAAAAACAAGTGCTTTAATCTGTTAGTAATTTCATCGGCCACTGCATCGAGAGAAATAAAATTGTTACTGCCTTTGGGACATTCTACTTTAAAATCATCGCCATAATAAAAGTGAAAGCGCTGTAAACTTTCAATAATCAAAAAGTTCAGCGGAAACCATATGGGACCTCTCCAATTGCTGTTGCCGCCATACAGTCCACTGGTTGATTCTGCAGGAGTATATTTTACTTCAAAACTTTTACCGTCTACATAAAAGGTATATGGATTTTGTTCGTGGAATTTAGATAAAGAACGCACTCCATAAGGACTTAGGAACTCAGTTTCATCCAGCATACGTTCTAATATTTTTTTCATGCGATGGCCACGCAGCAATGACAATAAATGTTTTTCATCGGCACTTTTATCTTGCCATCGTGAAACCAGCGCAGCCAGGTCGGGGCGGTAATTTAAAAACCAATCTAACCGCTTACTAAATCCCGGCAAGGCTTCCAAAGTAGCATGGTCTAACACTTCTACAGCAAATAAAGGAATGAGGCCCACAATACTGCGCACTTTTAAACGAATTAAATTACCATCGGGCAGGTGTAGCGAATCATAAAAAAATTGATCAACTTCATCCCACAATCCATTTTTTTCATCGCCTAAATTTTCAATAGCCGCAGCTATGTATAAAAAATGTTCAAAAAACTTAGTTGCCATATCTTCATACACCGGATTATGCTGTGCTAATTCTAAGCTAATGCGCAACATATTCAATGAATACATGGCCATCCAACTGGTGCCATCGGCTTGTTCAATAAAACCACCGGTAGGAAGTGGCGCACTGCGGTCGAACACGCCAATGTTATCTAACCCCAAAAATCCACCTTCAAAAATATTATTACCCTGTGCATCTTTTCGATTTACCCACCAGGTAAAATTTAATAGCAGTTTATGAAAAACGGTTTCTAAAAAAGCAATATCTCCTTTGCCATTATTGTTGCGCTGATCAATCGTATAAACTCGCCAGGTTGCCCAAGCATGTACCGGCGGATTTACATCGCCAAAGTTCCATTCATAAGCCGGCAACTGGCCATTGGGTTTCATATACCATTCCTTTGTAAGCAACTTTAATTGTTGTTTAGCAAAGCCCGCATCAATTAAAGCAAATGCTATAGCATGAAAAGCAAGATCCCATGAGGCAAACCAGGGATATTCCCAGGTGTCGGGCATGGAAATAATGTCGGCGTTATTTAAATGTTTCCAATCGTTATTGCGACCATTCAATCGTTCCACCGGAGGTTTGGGCTCGGCAGGATCGCCATACAACCATTGTGGAATATCGTAATAATAAAATTGTTTATCCCAAATCATTCCGGCAAGGGCTTGCCGTTGTATTAATTTTTCTGTGGGGTTATTAATGGCATGTTGTAACTCATCGTAAAACTGATTCGCTTCATCTATCCGTTGTTGAAATACAGCATCAAAATCGGCAAAAGGCTGGTGTGGGTTTTTAGCAGATAATCGAAGTTTAATCACCACAACACCATTCGCTTTAACCATTGTATTATAATGCAATGCAGCTTTAGTACCCGAGCCATTAATATTCACTGCATTTTCATTACCCAACACCACATATTCATGTA
Organism: Hydrotalea sp.; assembly: GCF_049968455.1. NCBI lineage: Bacteria > Pseudomonadati > Bacteroidota > Chitinophagia > Chitinophagales > Chitinophagaceae > Hydrotalea > Hydrotalea sp. The sequence goes on from NZ_JBMFQT010000012.1 coordinate 19,783, forward strand.
TGCCATCTTTGGTATAAGGTGCAGTATTAGGCACATGATACAAGCGCTGCACATTGGTTTCATTATCGCAAAAAAGAATATCGGTTTTTTGCTGAATATATAATTGATAATTGGGCAACAAATGGTGTTGTATACTTATTTCTTCGTTGTTGGTTGAAATTAATTGCGGCTTATCATTATTATATCCCCAACTCCAGGTATTACGAAACCATAAGGTTGGTAATAAGTGTAAAGGCGCATCTTCATTATTTCTATTATGTGCCGTAATTTGAATGAGGATATCATTCACATCGGCTTTGGCGTATTCAATAAACACATCGAAATAGGCATTATTACTAAAAATACCGGTATCGGTTATTTCAAATTCCGGATCGAAGCGGTTACGGCTTTGGTTTTGTTGAATTAGTTCCTGATAAGGAAATGCATTTTGTGGATATTTATATAGCATTTTCAGGTAACTGTGTGTAGGCGTAGCATCTACATAATAATATAGCTCTTTCACATCCTCACCATGGTTGCCTTCCTGATTGGTGAGGCCAAAAAAACGTTCTTTTAAAATGGCGTCTTTGGTATTCCATAAAGCCAACGAAAAACAAAGCAATTGTTGGTTATCGGAAATACCACCAATGCCCTCTTCCCCCCAACGATAAGTTTTACTTCGGGCCATATCATGGGTAATAAAATTCCAAGCATCACCATTGGGGCTATAATCTTCACGAACGGTACCCCATTGCCTGTTTGAAAGGTAGGGGCCCCATAGTTTCCATTCAGTATTCAGCAAACGTTCTTTTTCAGCACTCATAAAACAACATTTTACAGCAGTTAGCCATTGGTAGAAAAGCCGGGGTATAAGGTCATACCACCATCTACAAACAAAGAGGTTCCGGTAACATAATCGCTATCATCGCTGGCCAACCAAACAGCCGCTTTGCCAATATCATCAGGCTCGCCAATGCGTTGATAAGGAATAAGTGTCAGCAATTTTTTCAGGGCTTCCGGTGTATCCCAGGCCGATTGATTAATGGGTGTTTGAATGGCACCCGGACAAATACTATTAATACGAATTTTCTTCGGCGCATATTCCTGTGCAATACTTTTCATAAGCATCATTATACCACCCTTACTGGCAGCATAGTTGGCATGTCCTGCCCAGGGTATTACTTCATGTACGCTGCTCATACAAATAATTTTACCGGCCGATTTGCTTTTATCGGCATCAATCCCCCTTCGTAAAAACTCACGAATGGCTTCACGGGCACATAAAAACTGGCCTGTTAAATTAATATTCAATACAGCATTCCATTGGGCTAATGTCATTTGTTCAAAAGGTGCATCTTTTTGAATACCGGCATTGTTCACTAAAATATCAACGGTACCAAATTGACGAATAACATCGGCAAACATTTGTTGCACCTGTTGTTCATTACTTACATCGCAGCAATAGGTAATGCCTTTGCCACCTTGTTGTTGTATATGATTTAAAACAGCTTCAGCTGCAGGCTGTAAAGCAGGCAAAGGATAATTAATAACGACCGTTGCACCGGCACCGGCTAAAGCAGCCGCTACACCTGCACCAATACCACTATTGGCCCCCGTAATAATGGCCACTTGCTTTTGTAATTTTTGTTCCATTGTACAATGCTTGAAGAAATAATGAATAAGATGTGTGTTTTAAACAGAGCAGTAAGGTAACACATTTACACAAAGCAATAAAACAACCCGCCAACAATTATAAAAAATTAACAATGCATTGTTAGCTACTGTTGGCAAAAATGCAAAATGGAATGTGACTAATTACAATTACTATGAAATGAAAACAGGTATAGCAAAGCTTTAAC